>CAYZHI010000249.1:0-4079 GCA_964477335.1 uncultured Caldilineaceae bacterium
CTCCCCCACCACTGCTCCGACCGCAACCGCTACCTCTGCTCCGGCAACCTTGTCTCCGGTAGTGGCCGCTCAAGCTGATGACAAGCCCAAAATCATGGTGTCCGAGACCACCATTACCTTGCCCACCTATCCCATCTGGGATTACCTGGTGGAGCAAGTCGACCCGCTCTATAACTTTCCGGTGTTATATTTCAAACGGCCCGAATTTGAAGCCGCTGCGCCCACACCCACGCCGGTTGAGTATGAGGCGGTGGTGCTGGAAAATGCCTATCTGCGGCTTACCTTCTTACCTCAATTGGGCGGTCGCCTCTACAGCGCCGTTTTCAAACCGACCGGCCAGGAGCTTTTCTACCATAACCCGGTGGTCAAACCCTCGCGCTATGGCGGGCTCCAGCCGCCCGAAGCCAACTGGTGGTTGGCTACCGGCGGGATGGAGTGGGCCTATCCAACCCAGGAGCACGGCTATCGCTGGGGCGTGCCGTGGAGTTACCAGGTTGAGCAAGCCGATGACCGCGTCACTATTATCCTGAGCGATATCGCTCCTGACAGGGTAGGGGCCGCGGTGGAGGTGACGTTGCCGGCCGATAGCGCCATTTTTACGGTCAGGCCCAAACTTATCAATGGGACCGCCCAAACTGTACCGGTTCAATTCTGGCTCAACGCCGCTCTCACCCTCGATGCCACATCGATGTCGCCCTACACTCGCTTCATCGTGCCAACCGACCGCGTGGTGGTGCACAGTCGTGGGGCCGAGGGTTGGGCTGTGCCCGACGCCGGAGAATTATCGCCCTGGTCGCAGGTCGGCTTGTTAGATTTGAGTGATTACAGTCAATGGGCCAACTATTTGGGCTTTTTTGTCCCTAACCTGCAGGCCCCTTTTGTGGGCGCGTATAACCCTGAGACCGATTTGGGGGTCGCCCGTCTGATCGAGCCGGGCGCCGTGCCGGGTAACAAGCTGTTCGCCTTTGGTCCTACCTTTCCCGACCGCAGCTACACCAACGATGACTCTCAATACTTTGAACTGTGGGGCGGCGCCAATACCGGCTTCTGGCCCGAAGCCGATCTGGCCCTGCCGGCCGGGGACTCGGTGCAGTGGCAGGAAAGCTGGTGGCCCCTGGCCGGTCTGGGTGGGCTTAGCTGGGCTAATCAAACTGTGGCGATTCATCTCGATAGGTCGACTGTGCCGCCAACCCTGTCACTTCTGGCCGCGCAGCCACAACAAGGCACAGTCACAGTTTGGGCCGGTCAACGTCCTGTTCTCAGCCAGAGCTTCTCGGCCGAGCCGGACACGCCGCTGCAGTGGAAGTTGGATTTGCCGGAGGGTCCCATTCGGGTTAAAGTTGTCGATAGCAGTAACGAGTTGTTGCTGGATTATTGTCAAGATTGTTGAGTCAAAAAGGCCCCTTGCGCAATAATGACTGAAGAACCGATGACCATCCAATGTGACAATTGCGGCACCTTCTATAGCGATTTGGAGGAAGTTTGTCCCTACTGCGGGCAGCTTCGGCCGGATTTGGCCGATGCCGATGAGCGAGAATTTGTCGATTATCCTCCGGGCGATGATCAAGGCGATTTCTTGGCAGATGATGATTATGCCGCCTATCCTGAAGACGTCCCGCTGGATGAGGAATATCCGGTCGATGAAGCTTGGTTGTCTGGCGAGTCCTATCTTGCTGAAGGTGAACAGGATTGGCCGCAGGCCTACGATGATTATGACCCAGCCTATGCCGCTGATGAAGCCTACGGTTATGGCCCCGAAACCGAATTCGATGATGAGTACGGCCAGCTGCAGCCAGATTACGCTGCGGAGGAGGAGTTCGAAGCGGAAGAGGAGGCCAAACCTCGTCGTTTGACCAAACGGCGGCTGGGATTGGGTTGTTTGAGCTTATTTTTGTGCGCCGGTTTGTTTTATGGCGGCATTGGTTTGCTGGGGGCTTATCACGGTCTGCAAGAGCGCTACCAACTGACCCAGGCCGAGGCCGAGGCTCACTATCAGAGAGGGCAGGAACACCTGGCCAGTAGCTCGTATGAGTTGGCCATCGCCGAGTTTGAACTGGCCCTCAGCTTGAATCCTAACTTATTGGCCGCCCGTCAGGGCTTGCGTGACGCCCAGCGGGCGGCGCTGGCTCAACCTACCCCCACCTCAGAAACTCGTTCGGCTGCAGCCGAGTCGATCCTGGATCAGGCCGAGGCCCAACTAACCCAGGAAAATTGGGCTGCGGCCGTGGAAACTCTGGCCAAAGTGCGAGAATTGGACCCGGATTATCGGGCTGAACGGGTTTCTGAGTTGATCTACACGGCCAACTATCAACTGGGCTTACAGGCGGTTAACCCTGACCAAATTGAGCAGGCGGTTCAGGCTTTTGAATTGGCCCTGTCTGAACGCCCCGACGACCCTGAGGTGACAGTCGAACTGGCCAAAGCGTTGCTGTATCTTGACGGTAAAAACGCTGAAATGGTTGATAAGGAAAAGGCGGTTGAAGCCTTTAGCCAACTCTATCGGGAGGATGCCGCCTACCTGGATGTAAAAGAGCGGCTTTTGAGCGCCTATGAGGCGTGGGGGGATGAACTATTTGAGGCCAGTGAGTGGTGTGACGCCGAGGCCCAATACATCGAAGCCTCGTTGATCCGGCCGGATGACACCCTCAGCGCCAAGATCGATCTCTCCACCGAGCGCTGCCGGGCTACCCCGCAGGCCGGCAGCCCCACAGCGGGACCCCCGGCGCGGGCCACCCCCGCCAGCGGTAGTAGCAGTTCCGCGGCCGGCCTGGCCGCCGCTACACCCGTCCTTACCGCGACCACCACTACCGCTGTACCGGCCGCTGTCGCCGGCGGTCGAATCTATTTTTCGGCCTACAACCCTTACGAGTCGCGCTGGGAAATTTTGGCCGTACCGGCCGGCGGCGGCGCGCCTGAATTCGTCGTCGCCAACGGCACGATGCCGGCGGTCAGCCCCAACGGCCAACTGCTGGTCTATCGCTCCGAAGCGAAAGACTCGGAAGGTTTTCACATTTTTGATATGACCACGGCTGAAGACCGGCGGATTACCATCCTGCGCCAGCACGTGCTGCCCCGTTGGGGTGGGGACAACACCCAGTTTCTACTGGTGGCCCAGGAACCGGGGTCAAATCGCTGGCAAGTCCAGCAGGGTTTCGCCGACGGTAAAAGCGATCCCATCATTCTGGTCGATGGTCGTACCCCAGATTGGTCGCCCGACAACCGTCTGATTGCCTACCAGGGCACCGACCCGGCCGGCAACAATCCGGGTATCTATCTGATGCCCTTTGGCGGCGGTGAGACCACGCTTTTGACCATTCACGAAAGCGACCGTTCGCCCGATTTCTCGCCCGATGGTTCCCAACTGGCCTATATGTCGACCCGTGACGGCGATTGGGATATCTACACGGTTAGCACCGCTGGCAGCGCCCCTCGCCAGATCACCAATGGCCCTAGCCAGGAGGGGTTGCCGGTCTGGTCGCCTGATGGCTCACAGATTGCTTACGTGTCCGACGCTGGCGGCAGTTGGAATATCTATGTTATCAGCGCCTCGGGCGGCGCGCCGATCAAAGTAACCGCCTGGGATAGCCTTAATCGCGCCGATTGGCTCTTATCTCAGATTTCGTGGGGCCGCTAGCGACCGGCAACCGGATCATGTTTTGTTTTGAGTTTCATTTTGATTTTTGCCGTAATTTAAGCTATACTAAGCCCGCGAAGGTGTGAGTGATGAATTTTCATCCCTCATCCTTCCATCTTCATCCTTCCTGTCTCGGGGTGTAGCTCAGTCCGGTTAGAGTGCTTGGTTTGGGACCAAGAGGTCGGCGGTTCGAATCCGCCCACCCCGACTTGGTGATAGTAGCCAGTTATCAGTAATCAGTAATCAGTAATCAGTAATCAGTAATCAGTAAACTGATGACTGTTCACTGATGACTGTTCACTGATTACTGATAACAGAAATACGCGGGCATAGCTTAATGGTAAAGCGCTAGCCTTCCAAGCTAGTTATACGGGTTCGATCCCCGTTGCCCGCTCTGACCAATTAAAAATGAGCAATGAGTAATTAATCCGCCTGTACCGGTTAC
>CAYZHI010000249.1:4179-5611 GCA_964477335.1 uncultured Caldilineaceae bacterium
CGCTCTGACCAATTAAAAATGAGCAATGAGTAATTAATCCGCCTGTACCGGTTACTTTGCCCTCTTTTTTCTTGTTCATTGTTCATTGATAATTGACACCGGGGCCCTTAGCTCAGCGGTTAGAGCGACCGGCTCATAACCGGTTGGTCGCAGGTTCGAATCCTGCAGGGCCCATCAAAAAACACTCGACCAGGTGTCGAGTGTTTTTAATTTTGTTGCGGGTGACCAATTTTTTTCAGGAATCTACCCCCGTAGCTCTACCCACTCCCCGCCAAAGCCAGGGCAATTTGGGCGGCCACACCGGCATTGTTCAGCAAAAGGGCCATATTGGCCCGTTTGCTGCGCTCGGCCGACAACTCATTGACTTGCTGCAACAGAAAAGGGGTGACTGCCTTGCCGCTCACTCCCTGCCGCTCGGCCTCGGCCAGGGCCTGGCTGATGACGGCCTGGGCTTCCTCTGCCGGCCACTCGGCCGACGCCGGCACCGGCACGGTGACCAGTGTGCCGGCGCTTAGCTCCAACTCCTCCCTGGCCCGGATGATGGCGGCTACTTCTTGAGGGCTGTCAACCCGTAAATCCACCGGCAGGCCGCTGCGACGGGAATAGAAAGCCGGCAGCTCATCCGCCTGATAGCCGATCACCGGCACGCCCTGGGTTTCAAGCACTTCCAGGGTCAGGGCTAAATCCAAAATGGCCTTGGCCCCGGCGCAAACCACCGTTACCGGCGTACGGCCTAATTCGAGCAGGTCGGCCGACTCATCGAAGGGGTGACCGCGATGGACCCCACCAATTCCACCCGTGGCAAACACCCGGATGCCGGCCCAGTGGGCCACAATCATCGTGCCGGCAACGGTGGTGGCGCCGTGCTCCCGACGGGCCACCACCAGGGGCAAATCCCGGCGCGAGCATTTCCGCACGTTTGGGGTTGAGGCCAATGCTTCGAGTTGGGCGGAGGTCAGTCCAACCGTGATTTTACCGGCCAGAACGGCGATGGTCGCCGGCACCGCCCCTTGCTCGCGCACTACCGCTTCCATCGCCTGGGCGATTTTGATATTGTCGGGGCTGGGAAAACCGTGGGTAATCAGGGTTGATTCCAGGGCCACGACCGGCGCGCCTTTGACCAGGGCCGCTTCAACTTCAGGGTGAAAGTTAAGTTGTACAGGCATAGGGGCGATCCTTTTTCCGGCACATAGGCCGAGTGGGTTGGGGGTTACTGGCTGCTGTTCAAAAAATCCAGGGGCGGGGTTTCGTCAGCTGGAAGTGGGGTCGAGTAGTAATTGAGCCGGGCAATCTCATACAGCGCTTCGGCTGTTTCTTCAAAATCGTACTCCGGGTTGGCTTGTCGAATAATTGCAATGTGTTCGATGGGAATGACGTCGGCGCCTTGCCAGGCCCCGGCAAATGGGCAGGCCAATGCCCCGCTAGTGTAGGC
>CAYZHI010000250.1:0-5595 GCA_964477335.1 uncultured Caldilineaceae bacterium
GCGCGCCCAGGTTGCGGATCAATCTCACCAGGCAAGTTGGTGGCGGCGCAGCCTGGCTACTATAGCCTCGTTGATCAGGGGTCAGGATCGACGCCGGTCACCTGCAGCCACCGGCTTTGTTTTTAGAATTTTTGTGGCCCTGTTGATGATACTGGTGGCAATTAATCTAAGCCAAATGGTTGCTTTGCCTGGATTGCCGTCCAGCGTGAATACGGCCGTTTTTTGGTTGATCCTGGCCGGCCTGACTACCCTGGCTCTGACCGAAGATCCCATCAAAGTTGGGCACGGTCTGTTCACTGCCCTGGTTGGCTTCGAATTGTTTTACGCTACTCTGGAAAGGAGTCTGCTGCTGACCGGTATGTGGGGCGCAATCAATTTGCTGATTGCCCTGGCCATTGGTTATTTGACGGTGGTGAAGGGTACCGGCCTGGAGGAGGAGGGGTGATGCCGGCAGCATTGTGGCTGGTGCTTTTGCCCATTGGGACTGTGCCGGTGGTCTACCTGCTGCGACGGGTCAAGCTGGGCGCAGTTCTGGCGGCGGGAATGGCTTTGCTCTTGGGCTGGTTAACGGTGCAACTGCCTACCGGCGTAGTCCTGAATTTTTTAGGCCGCACCATCGAACTGGGCCCACTTGCGCAGGTAACATTGTCGCTCTTGTTTGTGGCCACAGCGGTGTTGTTTCTGATTCCTCTGCTGTGCCCACCCTATACTGGCGGGACGGTCCATAGCGGGGTCAAAGGTCGGGAAGAGAAGATATTTTATCCGGCCGGCCTGGCTATCCTGGCTCTTTTTGTCGCGGCCAGCCTGTCTCGCCACCTGGGTATTACGGCCATCTTCATTCAAGCGGCGGCTATTCTGGCCGTTTTTGTGATTCAGGGTGAACGGCTGGACTCAACCCGAGCCGCTTTGCGCTTCTTAACCTTGATGTCTCTGGCTACCCCCTTGTTTCTGTTGGCCGCCTGGCGGATTGATCTCTATCAACTTAGCGGCGGTCAGGTCGCGGCTACCAGTCTGGCCCAAACTGTTTTCTTTATAGGCTTTGGTTTTGCCCTGTGGCTGGCGGTTGTTCCGTTTCACAGTTGGCTGACCACCACGGCGGCCGAGTCTGCCCCGGCGACCGCGGCTTTTGTGCTGATTGCTTTTCCAATTGCCGCCCTGGCTACCCTGATCCATATCCTGACCGACTTGCCCTGGTTAGTTGGTTCTGTGCAACTGGTGCGGGCCATCATTCTGGCCGGCCTATTCACCATCGTTGTGGCCGGCGGCCTGGCCAGTGTACAGCGCGGTTTTAGCCAACTAACCGGCTATGCTGCTCTGTATGATCTGGGTTGTACCCTGATGATATTGGGCATTGGAGGACAAGCCGCCATAGTGACGGCTCTGGCGACCTTGAGCGTTCGGGCTTTGGCTTTGATCCTGATTGCAATTGGCATATCGGCTATTCGGATGCAGGTGGCCGGCGACGGCTTTGCCCAGGTATCCGGGGTGGCCCGGCAAGTTCCGGCTGCGGTTACCGCTTTGATTATCGGCGGGTTGACCCTGGCCGGGGCGCCATTGTTGGCCGGCTTTGCCCCCCGCTGGCAATTGATTCATTCCAGCGCCGCAGTAGCGTCAGTTTTGCCTGTGCTGGTGGTGTTGGGGGGTTTGGGGGTGGCTGTTGGCTTTTTGCGGGGACTGAGGGCCACGTTGGTTGTGGAAAACTCCATAAAAAATGGGCGCCGTCTGAAAGCGCCCCTCACTTTTGCCGAGCCTCGGCTGCTTTTAGCGTTGATAAGCCTCCTGGTGGTTATGACTATCCTTCTGGGCCTCTTCCCCTCCGTCCTTATTGAACCCCTGCAATCCTGGACCAGGGGAGTAGCGTTCCCAATTCAATAGACTTTACGGGAATTAAAGCGCCGGCGCTTATCCCCCCAATCGTAACTATATTGGTGGATAGGGCATATTCCGGCCAGGGTGCATATCCGGGAAATGGCCTCTGGATACCAAAAAGTCCACACGCCGCTTGAGCGCCTTGATTTCCCGGTACTTCAGATAGTTCTTCAAGGTTTCCACCAGGATAGAGTCATCTTCCAACAGCTTCTGAAAATGGGCCAAATCCTCTAACAGCGAATCAGGAATAGACTCACTGCAAAAATCCCAGATGACAGTCCGGAGTTTGAAGTCCGTATGAAAGGTCAAGCCGTGGTCGATGGCCCACAGATATCCCTGCTTGTCTTTCAGACAGTGACCACCCTTGCGGTCGGCATTGTTCACAATGTAATCGAACAGCGCAATTTGCCTGAACTGAGGGGTAAAAACTGAGGTGTCGCGCATATTGAAGTAATGCGCCTCATATTCTGCTTCAATAAAGAGTTGAACGGAACCTTCGCCATAGGGACCCTGCCGCAAGACGGTGGGCGGGATGTTGGGCCAGCCCAACACCTGGCTGATCAGATAGCTGACAAATTCACGGTGGCACAGATTGCCTTCGGGAAAATCCCACAACGGCCGCTCTCCGGCGCAGGGTTTATAAACGGCTAGAAGTTGGCTCTGGTCGTTAACTCTGGTCAGGCTGACCAGAAAGGTGTAGTTGGAACTCCACGGCATCAGTCCGTGCGGTTCCATATCCGCTGCCAGCATGAACTGCAAAACTGACTCTACGTTTGGAATGGTAGAACCAGCCGCAGGATGGGCTTTGGCCAGTTGCCGGATACGTTCCAGGGTAGTCAATAAGCCGTTGCTGTTCTCTTTTAGATTCTTGCTCAGCTCCATTTTACGTTATCGTGCCCATTGCTTTTGGGGCAAAAATGTCCCTCCGGATCCATGGGTGAATTGCACAATGGACAAATTGGACGCCCCTGCTCTACCACTTCCAGGGCGTGCATACTCAGGGCTTCCATCTGCGGCCGGGTGGCCCAAAATCGGGCGGTCGCCAGGTCAGTTTTGCCCTCAAGCTCAATTTCCTGGATAACCAGCACCACCAAATCTTGGCTGCGCTCATAGCCCAGGCCAATCTGGCCCACCACAAAATCCGGTTCCAGCGGCTCCTTTAGCATCAAATCGGCAGTAAGCGGGTGGTCTAGAGTAGAGTGCGGGCGCGGGTATTTCTCGTCCAAATCTTCTAAAAGCTCGACCAGGCTAATCGCCAGAATCCTGGCCTGCTCTTTTTCCAATTTGAGGGTGATGGTTGATTTGCCTTTACTGGCTTGCAGTAGAAAAGTCCGTTGGCCGGGTGGGCCAACCGCATCAATGGTGATCCGCGTAACCGGGTTGAAATCGACGAGTTCACTTGACATAATTTTAGAATCCTTTACTTTTGGTTATTTGGTGCAGGACGGGGCGGATTGTGCTGGGTATCGTTGACGGTTACGATGCGGGGCCCCATGGGAGTAAAGGTGATGGTCGTGATCGAGGCCGTACTGATGACAATCCGCTGAAACAAGTCAAAGTGAACGCCCAGGTAGTGGGCGACCGCAGCTTTGATCAGGTCGGCATGCCCAATAACGGCAATAATCTGGCCGGGATGTTTGCCGACCAGCTTGTTGATCTCCTGAACCATGCGGGCTTGCATGTGATACATCGTTTCACCCCCGGGGAAGCCGGCCCCACTGGGATAGAACTGGATCATCGGCCAATTCTTATTTTTGGCCAATGTTTTAATCGCTTCACCGGTCCATTCCCCATAATCAACCTCTACTATGCCGGCCCGTTTTTTGACTTTCAGGTGGTGGTGGCTGGCAATAACCTCGGCTGTTTCCACAGTACGTTCCAGGGGACTGGCATAAATGGCGCTCAGTTTAACCTGGGCCAGCCGCTGGCCCAGCGCCTCGGCCTGTAACCGGCCGTAATCATTAAGATGAACGCCCGGAGTCCGGCCGGCCAGTTTGTGGCTTTCGGTCCACTCATTTTCGCCGTGGCGAATCAGGAGTACGGTGGTGGCTACTTTCTCTTTCTTGGCCTTTTTCGATTTCTTGGGCATGCAGTTTAATCGGCCGAGTGGTAATCCAAATGTAGCGGGTAATATAGCCTAACCTTTGGCTATAGTCAAACAGTTTATTCTCTAGCTTTTTGGTGAGATGTCGGCCTGAATTTCTTCCGCCGTTGCCGGCGAGGATTCGTCGTTGGACCGCTGAAATAATTGCTGCCAGCGGCCGGTTAATAGCCTGACTTTCTCCCGCCACGAACGCGTCTCTGGTTCGGGTTCCTCTGCTTCAGGTGGAAAGGGGTCTTCGTCTAAAATTTTGGCGTAGAGGTAGCTTATGATTTCACGCGCCGAGGCAATGACCGGAGCGGCCAGCAAGGCCCCCAGGATACCGGCCACACTGGTCCCAACCAGTACACCGATCAAAACGACCAGGGGATGCAGGTCTACGGCTTCGCCCAATATGCGGGGCACCAGAAATGTGTTTTCGATTTGTTGAATCAAGATATACAACCCAATCACAATCAGGGCAAAGACCAGATTATTGACCGGCAGATAGGTTGAGCCTTGAATGAGGGCCACAATTACGGCCGGTATCGCCGCCAAGAAAGGCCCTAAGTTGGGAATGAGTTCCAACACGCCGGCAATCACGGCCAGGGCAAAGGCGCCGGGTAAGCCGATGGCCGTAGCGCCCAGCCAGGTCAATGCGCCGATGATAATCATCAGGTAGAGTTGGCCGCGCAGATAGGCTCGCCAGGTTTTGTTCAGACGGTTCAGTAAAATGGCAATTTCCGGTCGATAAGCAGGTGGCACAACATTCAAAAAGCGCTGGGCGAACTTGGGGGCGTCCACCGTCATATAGACTGACGAGAGTAACGTGACGATAACTGTAAAGACCGTAGTAAAGACCGCCCCGGCAATATTGGTGGCAAAACCATAAGTCAGGTTGACTGCCGAACGGAGCGAGCGGACGACCGTTTCGAATGAAGGTAAAGACAGGCTGATGCCCGATTCGGTATCCTGCACCAGCTCCCGCGCCGGCGCGACTATCGGTTCAAAATCGAGCGAATACCCGAGCAGTTGGAAATCGACATCCTGCAAATTGAGTAGAGTTTGTTCCAGCCACTCCTGTAGGCCGACGACCAGACTGGCATAATCGATGTTAAGCAAAAAGTTGAAACCATCGATGATCGGCGGCAGAAAGATCAAGGGCGACAGGAGTAAAACTATGGCCACGATCAGGTAGGTGAGCAGCACCGCCAGGCCGCGCGGCGCCTTCAACCGGCCATTGAAGAAGTTGACTATTGGCAACACCAGGAAAGAAATTAGCGCCGCAATAATCAAGATCGATAGGACCGGGCCGCTTAGATACAGCACATACAACCCAAATAGAACCAGGCCGATCGCAACCAGATATTTAGTTGTTCTGTTCCACGTAGTACTCATCGAGTTTTTACCTCGCTCAGTTCAGTAATTGGAATCTACGATCCTACTTGCATATTATAGCATAATCTGGTAGATCGTAACTGTTGTTGGCAGTGATTGAAGTTGTGGCTTCTCCCTGATTGTGATAAATTGGTTAGGTCCTTCTGATTTCTAATTTTATTGGCGCGGTAACTGCTCAGCTCAGCTTTAAGCTTTAAGCGGTTGAAACCGCCTCTACAGGACTAAAGCCGGTCGTCCACCTGCGTGGA
>CAYZHI010000251.1:0-5572 GCA_964477335.1 uncultured Caldilineaceae bacterium
ATCCGGTCGATGGCGTTGACCTGGATGCCGTCTTTGGTCAAGGTCTGCTCGATCAGGGGGATGTGCTCCGTTGCATTTTTGGTGACGACGTGAATCAGCGCCCCATACAGGGCCACCTCTTCGAAGAGATTCAACTGGCGCAGTAACGGGATGGCTTGATCGGCCTGGTTGTTGCAATCGATCTCAATTACCTCCCCGTGCATCTGGGTGACTTTGATCTCTTCGGGTGAGCCGTGGGCCACCAGGCTGCCCCGCTGGATGAAGACCAGGCTTTGGCAATGTTCGGCCTCATCCATGTAGTGGGTGGTCACCAGAATGGTGGTGCCGCCTTCGGCCAGATCGTAGATCAGTTCCCAGAAAGCCCGGCGCGAGATCGGATCGACGCCGGCGGTCGGCTCGTCCAAAAAGAGCACCTCCGGCTGGTGGATGATGGCCACGCCCAGGGCCAGCCGTTGTTTCCAGCCGCCGGACAGGTTGCGGGTCAATTCCCGCTCCCGGCCGGTCAGGCCGGCCATCTGCAAAATATATTGTTTCCGTTCTTTCAGCTTTCGACCCCGCACCCCGTAGACGCCGCCGTAAAAATTGAGATTCTCGTCCACGGTCAGGTCGTTATAGAGGCTGAACTTCTGGCTCATATAACCGATCCGCTGGCGCATTGGCTCACTGTCTTTGACCACATCAAAACCGATGACCCTGGCCGTGCCGCTGGTCGGCGTCAGCAGCCCCAACAGCATGCGGATGGTGGTAGTTTTGCCGGCGCCGTTCGGCCCGAGGAAGCCAAAGATTTCGCCGCGTTGGACTTCGAAACTAACGTTGTTGACGGCCACAAAATCACCAAATTTTTTAGTCAGCCCTAAAACTTCGATGGCTGAGCCGCTGTGAGCAGGTTGCTGATCTGCCATTCGTTTTACCTTTAATGCACCGTGTTGCGTAGTACGTATTCCGTTAAATTACAATCACACAGCATGCAACACGCAATACGAAATATGCACCATCTAACCATTACGCCGCCTCTTTCTCGCCGATCTTCCCAATCAGCGAGATAAACGCCTCTTCCATGCGGGGCATCGTCTGGCGGAAGTTGGCCATGCGGATTTGTTCGCCGGCCAGGGCCGCGGCAATGGCCGGCCGCCGCTGCTCGATGCTGTCGACAAAGACATGCATGAGATCGCCGTAGGTTTGGATTTCCAACACGCCCGGCTGCTGGCTCAACAAGCGGTTGGCGGCGCGCAGCAAGCCGACGCCGCGCTGCCGGTCAGATTCCGGCTTGAATTCGATCAATTCCCCCTGAATCAGGCTCTTGATCTGGGTAGGCGTACCCCGCTCGACCAGTTGGCCGCGGTACATCAAGCCAACCCGGGAGCAGCGTTCGGCCTCATCCATGTACGGTGTGTTGACCAGAATGGTGGTCTTTTCGACGTGCAGGCCGGCCAAAATGTCCCAGAATTCTCGCCGCGACACCGGATCGACGCCGGTGGTCGGCTCATCCAGGTAGAGAATTTCGGGCGAGTGGATCAAGGCGCAGGCCAGCCCCAGCTTCTTTTTCATGCCGCCGGAAAGGCGGCCGGCCCGCCGGTCGGTGAACTCGGTCAGGCGGGCAAAATTGAGCAACTGCTCGATCCGTTCTTTGCGCGCCTGGGCCTGCACCCCATACACATCGGCAAAAAAAGTGAGGTTTTCCAGCACGGTCAAATCGCCGTACAGGGCAAATTGCTGGGCCATGTAGCCGATGTGGTGCTTGATCGGCTCGGCTTGTTGGCGCAGGTCAAAGCCGGCGATGGTGGCGTTGCCTTCCGTAGGGTCCATGATGGCGGCTAACATCCGTATGGTGGTCGTCTTACCTGCTCCATCCGGCCCAACCAGGCCGAAAATTTCGCCCTTTTTGATTTCCAAATCCAGATTATCGACCGCGGTGATTTGGCGGAAGCGTTTGGTCAATTTTTCGGTTTTGATGATGGTCTCGTTATTGTTATTCATCTTCTTTACAACAATCCCAAATCTCGAGCCATAGCCACGGCTTGGGTTCGACGTTTAACGCCAAGCTTACCGTAGATATTAGCGGCGTGTTTTTTGGCGGTAGTGATGGCAATGTCGAGTGTTTCAGCAATTTCCCGGTTCGAAAACCCCCGCTCAATCAGTTGCAGAATCTCCAGTTCACGCCTGGTGAGCGGTTCAGTTAACACGGTGAAACTTATCATTTCTTCCATCTTTGTCTCGATTTTCATCGATACCTCCCAGCATCGAGCCGAACGATCCGCCTTTCTCTCAAAATTGGGAGATTGAACAAGCGCTGCTTGTTACTGTCAGCCAACCATCCAACTAACAAACTAACCAACCAATCAATCAACCAACAATCCATCCAGCTACTCCAACTTTTTTCTGAATCGCGTGGCCGCCAGCACCATCACGGCCGTACTAAAGATCAGCACAGCAATGACCTGCTCGATCAAAATCTCCAGTCCGACGCCCTTCAAAATAATGCCGCGCATAATGATCAGGGCGTAGCGGGCCGGGACCAGGTAACTGATTAGTTGCAGCCACCAGGGCATCGCCTCGATGGGAAACAAGAAACCGCTGAGATAGACGGTGGGCAACGCCGTGGCAAAGGTCATCAGCAGGGCCTCTTGTTGGGTGGTCGCTATTGACGAGACCAGGATACCCAGCCCCAGCGAGGTCAGCATAAAAATCGCCGAAAGGCCCAGCAGCAGCGGCACGCTGCCGTTGATCGGCACCCCAAAGAGCCAGACCCCAATCAACAGCACTTCGATGACCACGGCAAATGAAACCAGCACGTAGGGAATGACTTTGGCCACCACCAATTCGAGGGGGCGGATAGGGGTAACAATCAACTGCTCGATGGTCCCTAGTTCGCGCTCGCGCACGATGGCGGTGGCCGTGAACAGAATGGTGAAGACAAAGAGTACCAGCACCATCATCCCCGGAATCATGAAATAGGCGCTCTCCAGGTTGGGGTTGTACCAGACTCGCGGCCGGACATCGATCCCCGGCAGGCTGTCGGCCGGCCGGCCCAACCGCTGCTCGATCCGCTTGATAGTGACGGCCTGGCCGACCTGTTGTGAGGCGGCCAACACCGTATTGGCGGCGGTGGGATCTGAACCGTCGATCAAAAAAGCCACGTCGACGGGCCGCCGGGCCACAATGGCCTGACCGTAACCGGCCGGGATAACCAGCGCCCCGCGCACATCGCCCCGGTCGATCAGGGTCGCCAGGTCGGCCTCTTTGGAGACAAAGGCCACCAGGTCAAATGAGTTTGATGCTCGATAGGCTTCAATCAGGCTGCGGCTCTGCGGGCTTTTATCGCCATCGTAAACCGCGGTGCGCAGGTGTTCGATGTCGGTGGTGGCGGCATAACCGAGCAAGATCAACATCACCAGCGGCATCACAATCATAATCGCCAGCGTGCGCGGATCTCGCGAAATATGAATAAATTCTTTGCGGACCAAGTTAATAATTCTGAGTAACATCGCTCACCGATTGACGACACTTGCCCCGGAACGAAGTGAAGGGGTTGACGATTTGCAATTTGTGATGGGGGCTTAAAAATCGTAAATCCAAAATCGTAAATGATTTTATAGTTTCTTCTTGAAGCGGGTCGAGGCCAGCGTTACGATAAGCGCAGCAAAGATAAGAATGGCGACTACCTGCTGCATCAGGATTTCCAGCCCCACGCCCTTCAAGATGATACCCCGGATGATGACCAGCCCGTAGCGAGCCGGGATGACCAGGCTGATGGCCTGCAACCAACCCGGCATAGCCTCGATGGGAAAGAAGAAGCCGCTCAGAAAGATGGTCGGCATAATGGTGGCAAAGGTCATTAAAAATGCCTCCACCTGGGTGTTGGCCACACTGGAGATAAAGATGCCAATGCCCAGGGCCGTAACCAAAAACAGGCTTGACAGGCCCAGCAGCAGCGCAATACTGCCGTTGATCGGCACCCCAAAGAGAAACACACCCACCAGCAGGACCTCGATGATCACAAAGAAGGAGATCAGAATATAAGGCAGCACCTTGGCCACCACCAGTTCGATGGGCCGGACGGGTGTTACAATCAACTGTTCGAATGTGCCCAACTCCCGCTCCCGGACAATCGAGGTTGAGGTAAAGAGGGTGGTGAACAGAAAGAGGACGATGACGATCAGGCCGGGGATCATGAAGTGCGAACTTTTGAGGTTGGGGTTGTACCAGACCCGCGGCCTGACCTCGACCGTCGGCATCTGGCTGGTTGAGAAGCCCAATTCCTTTTCCAACCACTTGAGCGAGACGGCTTGGCCGACCTGTTGCGAGGCGCCAAAAACTGTCCGGGCCACGCTAGGGTCCGAGCCGTCCACAAGGAAAGCCACATCAGGGCGTTTCTGGGCGGCCATATCTCGACCGTAGCCGGCCGGGATGATCATGGCGCTGCGCACATCGCCGTGATCGATCAGATAACGCAGGTCGTCTTCTCGCTCCACATAGCGCACAATGTCGAAGTAGTTGGAGGCCTGATAGGCCTCAATCAAAGCGCGGCTCTGGGGCGATTTGTCGGCATCATAAACGGCGGTGCGCAGGTGTTCGATGTCGGTGGTGGCGGCATAACCGAGCAAGATCAACATCACCAGCGGCATCACGATCATGATTGCCAGCGTGCGCGGGTCCCGGACAATGTGAGTCAGCTCTTTGCGGATTAAACTTAAGATTCGACGGGCCATTTACTATTCCTTTATCATTAAGCCTTCAAGGAAAAGGGTCACCAGCTGCTCGATGAGGGAATCAACCGAGATGTGGTCATACCGGGCATCCAGGCCGGATATTTTAAGGGCGAAGTTTATAACGATTGCGCCGATAAAGGCACGGGTGGCAATGATCGGATCGATGGGCCGAAACCGGCCTGAGTCAATATGGTGCTGGATAAATCTCTCCAAATGGCCGGAAATAGGGATAACTATTTGGCGATAGAGCGCCTCACGGACCTCGACATCACTGAATATTTCGGCGACAATGGGGGCTATCTGGTGGCCCCGCTCTTGACCAAGTTCATACCGGTTGTATAGGATAGCGGTAAAAAGCTCCCTGGGATCAGCCGGTGGTTCAGTGGCAATCAGACTGGTGAGCGATTGAGTCGCCAGCAACTCAATCATCGCGACCAATAAATCCCGCTTATTGTCGAAATAATTGTAGATAGTGCCTTCGGACACGCCGGCCGCTTTGGCAATCTCTTTGGTGGTGGCTTTGTGAAAGCCTTTTTCGGCAAAAACCTGGGCTGCGCCCATCAAAATCTGAGTTCGGCGAGCCTCGGCCATTTGTTCCTTGAAATCGGTTTGGGGTTGGAACATCGTCTTATCCTCTCGTAGTTATCCCTGCGGGTTGTTAAGCCACTTCCATTTGTTTATCACAAAAGTGAGCAATCACTCATTTGAATGAGTACACACTCATTTTACCCTTTATTTCTTTAAAAGTCAATACCTTTGCCTGGCAACTTGGCGAATAGCGAACTTACCAGTCAGAGTCATTTTCGCCAGGCTCATGTTCAGAACAAGTGCTTATTATGTAGGGGCGCAAGGCCTTGCGCCCC
>CAYZHI010000252.1:0-5527 GCA_964477335.1 uncultured Caldilineaceae bacterium
CGCCGCTTTTCTTCCTCGGCGGCTTGCCTGGCGGCTTCTTCCCTGGCGTTCCAGGTCGGCCGGATCGACGCATAGTAGCTGGCCGGTTTCAACAATCGGTCCAGATCATGAATATGGGCTACCTCGCGATCATAATCGGCCAGCTCAAAATCGTGGTCCATTTTGATGGCGTCGAAGGGGCAGAATTCGGCGCAGTAGCCGCAGTTCATACAAATGTCGATGTCGATGTAGAATTCCGCCGGTTGGGGAATAGGTTTGCCGGTATCAGGATCATTGGTGCGGACAATCCAGATACACTGGGGCGGGCAAACCTTGGCGCAGATACCGCAACTGGTGCAGCGATTCAGCTCCAGCCATTTGGCCCGATCGAACTCGGGACTATCGGCAGGTACTTCGTAATCGGTGACCAAGAAGGGGATGAAGCGAAAGTTCTCCGGAGTCTTCAACTTCATCTCAGGATATTCGACCGTAAATAGACCCCGGCCTCCGTCCGAGCCCTGCCGGCGGGCAAAGGCCTGTTCATTGACCATACTCTTGGGGAAATATTTTAGATCATCAATGTAAGTCTCAATGAAATGTTTAAGCGTAACGCCTAATCCCTTGACAATACCGAGTCCAAACATTAGCGGTCTACCTCCCCTAATACAATATCGATGGCGCCGAGTGTGACAATGGTATCAGCCACTTTGCCTCCTTTACACATCTCGGCCAGAGCATTCAGATTGATATAAGAGGGCGACCGCACCCGATAGCGCCACGGGTTACCCGAACCGTTGCTAACTACATAATAGCCCAACTCGCCTTTGGAATGCTCAGTCCGGCCGTAAGCTTCGCCGGCCGGCACCCGGATGGTGTACGAAGCCTTGCCGCTCATGATGTTGCCAGGCTCAGTATCTTTGATGCCGTCGAAAGCCTGATACAAAATCTTGATACTCTGCCGGGCCTCCAGCAGACGCTGGTAATAGCGGGCCCACACGTCACTATCCGTTTGGGTGGGAATGTCAAAGTCAAAACGATCGTAGATACTGTAAGGTTCAGCCCGGCGGACGTCGTATTTGATCCCGGCCGCTCGCAACATGGGACCGGTTACACCATGATTGATCAGCGCTTCAGCCGACATATAACCCACACCTTTGGTTCTGGCCAGGACAATCTCGTTGCCGGAAATCAGCGTGTCCAGCTCTTCCAGGTCGCGGGCCAGGGTGTCGGTCACCTGCCTGGCCCGTTTGAGCCAATCGTCGCTCACATCATAAGCCACGCCGCCAAAACGCATATAGTTGCACATCATGCGGGAGCCGCTGGCTTCTTCAAACAGATCGAGCACCCGCTCGCGGGACTCAAAGGCGTAGAACAGCGGGGTAAACATGCAGCCCAGGTCATTGGTCAAAAAACCGACCAGCGACAGATGGCTAAAGACCCGGGTTAGCTCGGCCATAATCACCCGCAGATATTCGGCCCGCTCCGGCACAGCGATCCCGGCCAGTTTCTCGACGGTGATGGCATAGCCCAAATTATTCTGCATCGAATTCAGATAATCCAGGCGGTCGGTGAAGGGCATATTCATCAGCCAGCCGTTCCGCTCACCGATTTTTTCATGGTTGCGGTGCAGATAGCCCAACACCGGCTCCAGAGCAACGATGGTCTCCCCTTCCAGGGTCACCACCATGCGGAATACGCCGTGGGTGCTGGGATGATGCGGCCCCAGGTTGAGCACAATCCGTTGCGAGTCAAAATCCATCCCCTCCTGCAAATCACGGGCCTGGATAATATGTTCCAGGGCATCTTCAAAGTCATCGGGTTGCCACTGATTGATATCCCATTCCGGGGGATAAACCACATTCTTGCCAAACGGAGTGGCCCGTTCTGAACGCTCGTGATAACCTTCGGGCCAGCGGCTGGTGAACGGTTTGACCGGCTCCTCGTAATAGGCTTCCTCGTAATCTTTGCGCATCGGATGGCCGTAAAAATCATCCCACAACAAAATCCGTTTCATATTGGGATGGCCGGTAAAATTGATACCGTACAGGTCGTAAATCTCCCGTTCCTGCAGGTAGCAGGTTTTCCAGAGATCATATAGCGAGGGAATCTCGGGATCAGCTTCAGGGGCGCGGACTTTCAGCACCAGGCCGGGCTTGTCCGGCTGGCTATAGTCATAAAGATGATAAACCACTTCAAAGCGGTCGCCTTCACGGCCCAGATAATCAACCCCGGTGACATTACTGAGCATGTCGTAGCCCAACTCATCCCGAATATAGCGGGCTACCTCAGGCAAATGTTGCCGGGCCACCACCAACGTGTCGGTTTCCGGCGTTACCGCCTGTTCCAGGTTCAAAGCCTGATTGATTGAACCGGCCAGGGCGGCGGCTTCAGCGGTGGGGGTAATATCCCACTGGGGTACTTTGGGCGGCTTGACCACCCGCTTGGGCCGAGGCTTGGGGCCTTCGTCGGTCTCTTCCATACCGTCCTGCTGACGCGCTTTTTGCAGCTCTTCTTTGATCAGGGGCAGTTGGCGGGGATCGACCAGGTCCGGGCCCAAAATCGGGATAGGGACGGCCGCCATCTCTTCGGTTTTGCGATACCAGGGCACCGTTTTAAGGGATTGGCCCTTGATCTTTTCCTGCAGCTTCATAATACCGTACAGTAAGGCCTGCGGGGTAGGCGGGCAACCGGGCACATAGACGTCAACCGGCAAAAATTTATCGATCCCCGACACAACGTTGTACCCTTCCTTAAACGGGCCGCCGCCGTTGGCGCAGGCGCCCATACTGATGACATATTTCGGCTCGGCCATCTGGTTGTAAATGCGGATAATCTGGGGCACCATCTTTTTGGTGACCGTGCCCGACACAATCATCATATCGGCCTGGCGAGGGGTGGCTCGAAACAGGGCCGCCCCAAAGCGGTCCTGATCGTACCGGGCGGTGCCGGTGGCAATCATCTCGATGGCGCAGCAGGCCAGCCCCATCGTCAACGGCCACAATGAGTAAGCCCGGCCCCAGTTATAGAGATCGTCTAATTTGCTGAGCAAGACATTCTGTTGCAACTCGGGAGGAATTTGCACATCATTTCCATTTGTTGTGGAGGGAGCCTGTTCTGTCATTTTACCATCCAATCTCCTCACAAATAGGCCGCCTAATAGGCAAGGATTGTATGAACCTCAACTATTTTTTGTGGCAAAGAAACCGGCTTCGAGCAGCACCTGTCCTATTTTTCACAGGGGTACTATACCATGCTGGTCTGACCTTTGTCAATTTATTTTTAATAATTATTATAATAAATATTATAAATACGAAATTGATTTAAAAACTTCTTTATGCTAAAATTTATTTTGATATGGGTAAGTTCGATAAAGGTCCAGAGTTATGCACGAAACCCGCCAGGGCATTATTGATTTTTTAAAAGAAAAGCGGCAAGCCACCGTTGAGGAGTTGGCCGCAGCCATCGACCTGACCCCGATGGCAGTTCGGTATCATCTCAATGTCCTGCAGGCGGATAATCTTATTGCCGCTTTTGCCGTCCGGCGGCAGAGCGGGCCGGGTCGCCCCCAACAAATCTACCGGCTTACCGACGCAGCGGACGATCTGTTTCCCGAAGATTATCGTAGCCTGACCGACTATTTGCTCGATGAGGTCAGCCAACAACTGGGCAAAGCGGGTGTGGGTGAACTGTTTAATCGAATTGCCGACCGGCTAGCTAACGAAGCCCCGCCGCCCAAAGCCGAACAGAGTTTTGAAGAACGTCTGGATGAAGTCGTAGGGTTTCTGGCAGAAAAAGGCTTTGCGGTTTGCTGGGCAAAGGAAGGGAATAGTTACGTGATCGATGCTCATTCCTGCCCATACCGCCGGGTGGCCAGGGAACACAGCGAAATTTGTCTACTGGACAAGCACGTGATCGGGACAATGCTCAATACCACACCGAGCCGCGTGGCCTGTTTAACCAGCGGCGACGATCACTGTAGCTACCGGGTCACCGCGCCCATTGAATTAATGATGGACCCCGTCTGATAAACGAGCCTATTGTACCACGCCTTTGGTAGACAGAAAAACAGGGTCTCTGACAAATCAACCCGCGGACCAATCTGGCCCGTTTTTTTTGGTGGGGTTGTGTTTTTTGACCATATCGCCCTATAATCAGTTAATTTACCGGCGCTTCACTAAATTATGACCAAAGGAGATCACTAACTATATGAAAGATGGTTTTGGCCGAGAAATCAACTATTTGCGTCTTTCCCTCACCGACCGCTGCAACCTGCGCTGTATTTATTGCATGCCGATGCACGGACTCACCTTTGTGCCAAATCCGGAACTCCTGACTGCCGATGAACTGGAAAAAATAGTGCAAGCTGCCGTGGCGGTGGGTTTTTATAAAGTTAGACTGACCGGCGGGGAACCGACCCTGCGCCAGGATATTGTTGAAATTGTGCGCCGCCTGGCCAATATCAACGGCCTGGAACAACTGGTGATGACGACGAACGGCTATCGCCTGCCTTATATTGCCGAGGCATTGGCCGAGGCCGGCCTCAAGCGAGTTAACATCCATATCGACTCCTTGAACAAAGACAATATGGCCAAAATTATGCGCCTGGGCAGCCTGGACAAAGCCTGGACCGGGATTGAAGCCGCCGAACGAGCCGGTCTGACGCCCATCAAACTGAATGCGGTGATCACCCGCGGCTATAACGATGACGCCGCCGTCGATCTGGCCCGTTTGACCCTGACCAAACCGTGGCAAATTCGCTTCATCGAATTGATGCCTTTTGGCGGTCCCACCGAGATTCAGCTTGAGCATTACATCTCCAGCGACGAGGTCAAAGGCTGGATCGAACAAGAGCTGGGACCGCTGTTCCCCCTAAATAACGGCCACCTGGACGGCGAGGCCCGCATGTATCGCCTGGCCGGGGCAGAAGGGGCTATCGGTTTCATCAGCCCGGTCAGCAATCCCTACTGCGACGATTGCAACCGGATGCGGGTCACCGCCGACGGTCGCTTGCGGCTGTGCCTCCTGTCGGAACAGGAGATCAACTTCAGAGATACCCTGCGCAACGGCGGCGGCCAGCGCGAGCTGGTTGAGTTATTCAAACAAGCCATCCGGGCTAAACCGGTTGGCCATCAACTGAAAAATGGCCGGTTTGCCGAAAACCGGACCATGAGCCAGATTGGCGGCTAAGCCAAACCGGGTTGGTAAAGCCGGCGCCGGCGAGAGGGTTCCCCCGGCTTTTTGTTTGAGGGGGTCGATTTCACTTAAGAATTTGTTGTTTGACAAATTTAACCGGGCGTGTATACTTCACCTTACTGTGGCGCGGGGCTGTAGCTCAGCTGGGAGAGCGCGACAATCGCACTGTCGAGGCCAGGGGTTCGAATCCCCTCAGCTCCACCAACCAGTAGGCAGTAATCAGTGACCAGTGATCAGAAATGGCTGGTTTTTAGCTACTGACTACTGACTACTGATTACTGATAACTGATAACTAAATCCGGGGCTGTAGCTCAGTTGGGAGAGCGCTTGAATGGCATTCAAGAGGTCAGGGGTT
>CAYZHI010000253.1:0-5513 GCA_964477335.1 uncultured Caldilineaceae bacterium
GCCGTATGGTCCACGTGAGTGCCGCCGCACAGTTCACGACTGTAGAACTGCCCCTCACCGCCAATGCGCACCAGCCGGACCACATCGCCGTATTTTTCACCGAATAGAGCCATTATCTCGCCGCCAGCAATATCGTGCTTCAACGCATCAAATTCGCAGTGAACCGCTGAGACCGGATAATCGGCCAGAATGGCTTCATTTACGGCCTGTTCAATCTCATTCAATTCGCTTTGGCTGACCATCTGGGGATGGCTGAAATCGAAGCGCAGGCGGTCGGGCGCAACCAGAGAGCCGGCCTGAGCCACATGCTCGCCCAGAGTCCGGCGCAATTCACGATGCAGCACATGGGTGGCGGTATGGTTGCGCATAATGTCCCAACGACGCTCATAATCAACACTGGCCCGGGCCGGATCCTCCACCCTAACCGTACCGCTAACAACCAGGCCGCCATGGACAATCAGGCCACCAATCGGTTTGTGTACGTCAGTCACGTCCATTTCCCACTGAGGGCTGGCGCCGGCCGTAGCTTGGTGAATAATCTGACCAATGTCGTTCACCTGGCCGCCGGCCTCAACGTAAAAGGGCGTATCGGCCAGGACCAGCTCAATCTTTTGACCTTCGCCGGCGCTCTCGACAACCCGGCCGTCCCGCAAGATAGCCACCACCCGGCTGGACAACTCGGTGCCGGCATAGGGATTGTGGTTGACCCCGGCGGCCGGCAATTTACCAGCCGATTTCAACTGGTCGAGTAAGTCGGCGTAAGTCTGCAACTGGTCAACGGCAATTTCACCAATCTTGGCCCCGCCTGAGATTTCGGTATGTTGGGTAAATGCCTGCTCATAACCGGCTTCATCAATGGTAAAGCCATATTCTTCAGCGGCAATGGTGCGGGTTAAATCTTTGGGGAAACCATAGGTAGCATACAGTTTGAACACCTCATTGCCGGGAATCTGGTTTTGGCCCTGGGCCTGCAATTTTTTGACCAGTTCGGCGATCAGTTCCAGCCCGTTGGTAAAGGTGCGCAGGAAACGCTCCTCTTCCTGGGTAATCACATTGAGAATGAACTGGCGCCGCGCCTGCAACTCGATGTAATAACCGCCCATCTCTTCGATGACCTTTTCGGCTACCCTGGCCAGAAATGGCCCTTCAAAACCGGCCATGCGCCCGTACCGGGCAGCCCGCCGCAAAATCAGGCGCAGCACCGAGGCCCGCCCTTCGTTGCCGGGCAAAACGCCGTCGCCAATCATAAAAGTGATGGCCCGGCCGTGGTCGGCGATAACCCGGTAGGCCACCAAATGTTCCTGCACCTGGGCGTCGGTATGGCCCAACAGTTTTTGGACATGGTCGATAATCGGCGTGAACAGGTCGGTTTCATAGTTGGCCCGCTTGTTTTGCACCACTGAGACAATCCGTTCCAGTCCCATACCGGTGTCGACGCCCGGTTTGGGCAGCGGCGTGCGGCTGCCATCTTCGGCCTGGTTGAACTGCATAAAAACCAGATTCCAGATTTCCAGCCAGCGTTCACAGCCGTTATCCAGGGCCACCGAGCAATCCGGCCGCCCGCAGGTGCAAAACTCCGGCCCCCAGTCGTAATGCAACTCCGATGTTGGGCCGCACGGCCCAACATCGGCCATTTGCCAAAAGTTGGTGGCGTCACCCATGCGATAGACCCGGGCCGGGTCGATGCCCATGCCTTTGGTCCACAGGTCAAAGGCTTCGTCATCAGCTTGATGGACGGTGTAGTAAAGCCGCTCCGGTGGGATACCATACTCTTTGGTTAAACATTCATACGCAAAACGGATGGCCTCGCGCTTGAAATAGTCGCCAAAAGAAAAGTTGCCCAACATTTCAAAAAAGGTGTGGTGTCGGGGGGACGGGCCTACATTTTCCAGGTCGTTATGTTTGCCGGAGACGCGCATGCATTTTTGGACAGTTACGGCGCGGACGTAAGGCCGTTTTTCCAGCCCCAGAAAGGTGTCTTTGAACTGGACCATGCCGGCATTGGTAAAGAGCAAGGTCGGGTCGTCGGCCGGAACCAGGGCTGAGCTGGGCACAATGGTGTGCTGATTTGTGGCAAAATAGTTTAGAAAGGCCTGCCGGATGTCGGCGCTGGTCATACTCATCGTTCTACCTCTATCTGAAATAAACTCCAAAAATTCTAATCTAATTGGGAGGGGATGTCAATAAAAAGCCCGGCCTGCTTGGGCCGGGCCAGCTTGACCGGTGGAGATATTACCCCATTGAACAGGTTATTCCTCGTCTTCCTCGCCTTCAAGCTGAGGATTGGAGCCTCCCCCGCCCAACAGACTACCAGGCGCCTTCAAAATCTGGCGCAGGACCTTGGCTTTGAAGGAGCTTGGCGGCATATTGTCGACTCCCTCCTCGTATGCCCCGATAGCGGCAATATATTGACCCTGCTTCATACGCAGCCGGCTGACCGCCTGCCAGACGTACATAGCCATTTCGCTCTCGCCAAGCTCTTCAAACATGGTCGCCGACTGCTTATAGGCTTCAACTGCCTCTTCGGTTAGCCCTTCAGCTTCGTAAACCGCGGCCCTGTTCCCCAGAGTCTGGGCCTGGCCCTTTTTATCGCCCAATTGGGTAAAACGGGTCATCGCTTCATTCAGGGCCAGGTAGGCCGCCGGGTGATCCTCAAGTTCCCGGTGGGTCACGCCGATATCATTATAGATTTCGGCCAGATGCTTTGGGTCAGATTCGCTTTCAAGGGCGGCTTGAAATTTCGCCAAGGCGGCCTCATGTTTCCCGGCCCGGAAGAGTTTCACGCCCTCCTGATGTAATTTGTGCGAGTTGCTGGCCATAATCATCACCTTTCCTTAGATATCCGCTCAGGCCGGGGGCAAGGGCAGAATCAATTGAACGGAGGTGCCTCGATTGGGCGATGTCATGCGAGACTCGATCTGGAGTTCGGCGTCAATCAACGCCGCCCGTTCACGCATATTGAGGATGCCAAAGCTGCCCCGCTTTTCGTAACCTTCATCGTTTTTATCAATATCAAAACCTTTGCCATCATCGCGCACCGTTACCACAAAATGCTCGTTTCTGGTTTCTAACAGTAGCCAGACATTGTGGGCATTGGCGTGACGACGAGCATTGTTGAGCGCTTCCTGCACAATTGAAAAGATGGTGCCGGCGATATTGAGATGAAAATTCACCGGCTCAACACCTTTGAAGTGCAGGGTAAACGTCTCGGTTTCGCGCAATTGGTTGGCATATTGCTCCAGCGCCGGCACCAAGCCCTGCGTTTCCAGGATCAACGGGCGCAACTCAAAGAGAATATTGCGGGCTTCACGAGTAGTTTGATGCACCAAACTGTGGATGGCGGCAATCTCACCCTTGACGGCTTCGGGTTTGAACTCAATCAACCGCTCCAGGTGGTCCAGGCTCATACTGATCGCCGACAGGAGTTGCACCGGCCCGTCGTGTAATTTGCGATTGAGCTCGCGGCGCACCTCTTCCTGGGCCTTGATAATGTGATCACGCTCCTGGCGCAACTGTTGATAAAGCCGGGCATTTTCAATGGCAATCGCGGCCTGCGCGGCGATGGCGCTCATGAGCTGCACGTCTTCCTGGTTAAAACCCGACTCGGCGTATTTATTCAGCACTTCAAGGACGCCAATGACCCGGCCCTTAACCTTTAGCGGCACCGCAGCAATGGATTGGGTCAAAAAACCGGTCCGCACATCGACCCGGTGGCTGAAGCGAGGGTCGGTGCGGGCATCATTGGCAATAGCCGGTTGGCCGTGCCGGGCAACCCAGCCAGCAATACCTTCGTCTAATGGAATACGTTGCTGGCGCAACACGTGGCCGCGTGAGCCCAGGCTAACTTCAAACACTAACTCTTCATGTTTTTCATCAATCAGCATCAGCGAGGCGGCCCCGGCATCGATGACCTCTGTAGCCAGTTGCATCGCGTCTGACAACAACCGGTTGATATCAAACGTGGTCATCAACGCCTGCCCAACTTTGTAGAAAATGCCCATCTGCCGCAGCCGCTGCTGCGCCAGGTTTAATTCCGCCACCAGGCTGGCCGTTTGGCCAACCCCGCAAGCAATACGCCTCAACAAATCACGTTGCTCGCTGGTCCATTCCCGTCCGGCCGGGAGCACCAGACTGAGCGACCCGACGACTCGATTTGAGTTAGACAGCAACGGGATACTCACCAGCGTTACCGCCGGGTCAGTCAATTTGAAACTGGACGCCGACAGATCAGCCTGATCAGAGAGACGCCAGGTGCTTTCCTGCAAGCGCCGGCCAATGATTTGTTCCCAATTTTGAATTCGCTTCAAGACGTCCGGTCGAAAGAGGCCGGAACGCACCTGATGAACGGATTGAATACAGAATAACAGTGAGCCAGCCTCTGCCCCAAAAAGACGGACAATGATCCC
This sequence comes from uncultured Caldilineaceae bacterium, assembly GCA_964477335.1. Classification (GTDB taxonomy): domain Bacteria; phylum Chloroflexota; class Anaerolineae; order 4572-78; family J111; genus CAYNLK01. The sequence goes on from CAYZHI010000253.1 coordinate 4,407, forward strand.
CAGCGCCCGGCTCAAGGTTTCGTCCAGGTTAGGCGACCCGACCAGATCGATGAGTTCTTCGATCAGGCCACTCTTAACCTGAACCGGTGCGACGGAAACCGAATTAATTGGCAAGGGCTGAAGTGAGAGTTTCTCATTCATTATCTCTACATCCCCAGAAACCAGACCAAGATTAAATCCTGTTAGAGCCGTAACAATTCTAAAGAGCAGGCTTGGTTAAACAAACAGGTTCGCCCATTATACAACAAAACTGGATAGTTCAAATTAATTCTACCAGTTTCTAAGCCAGCCTTGTACCCTAAAATTTAGTGATTTTCTGATTGGGGATAGCGTTAGTAGGTCACCTCTAACAAACCCTCAGCCAACGCCCGGAGTGTGTCGGCCGAAAGCTCACTGAGGCTCATGGCAATATTAAGATAGAGCAAGTTGGCGGGATTGGCCAAAAACTCACGGACTTCTTTGGGGAGTTGGGTAAACTGAGCAATTTCATCCAGGGTAGCCACTTGACCCCCGCTTTTGTTGGGCGCTATCCCCTGGTCCAAGAAATAGCTCATTGAAACCTTGAGATAGTCGGCCAGAGTTTCCAGCTCTTGCAGAGGAATTTCCGTTTTGCCCAACTCATAGCTGGATATCCGGCTGGCCGGCACGTCGAGTACCCTGGCCAAATCTTCCTGGGAACGGCCGGCTTCTGTCCGGGCCTGGCGAAGCAGAACTCCAATGACGCGCTGCCGCAGCGCCAGGGCCTGTAAAGTTGGAAAATCACGCCGAGTTTCCTCCAGCGGGATATCGGACAGGAAATAGACAACCGGCACATTGAAAAGCAGCGCCATCACCTCCAGGTGAGGCAAGGAAACATCTCGCCGGCCAAATTCCACATCCGATACCAGGCCGGCCGACATGCCGAGGCCTTCGCCGACCTCTTTCAGACTCAATCCGGATTTCAGACGGGCATGGCGAATTTTCACCCCTAATATTTTTCTGCGTAGAACCGCCGCTTGGGAGTCGGCAACATTATTCGACATCGCTGGCCTCCAACAAATTCTGCTTGCATTATAACATAAAATTTGAGCTTTGACACTTTTCCAGATTATTTTTGATTATGTCTAA
>CAYZHI010000254.1:0-5495 GCA_964477335.1 uncultured Caldilineaceae bacterium
AATGGCAACGCGCTGCTGCTGCCCACCCGACAGTTCGTCGGGGCGGTGACTGGCGCGGTCGCTCAGGCCGACCCGAGCCAGGGCGTTCTCGGCCATCTCCCTCCGTTTGCGGCCGGAAACGCCGGCATAAAAGAGCGGCAACTCCACCTGGCGGCGGGCGCTAACCCGGGGCAGCAAATTAAACTGTTGGAACACAAAGCCGATTTCGTGATTGCGCAGGTCGGCCAACTGGCTCTTGCTCATCTGGCTGGCTTCGGCGCCTCGAATTTTGTAGCTGCCGCTGGTGGGCCGGTCGAGCAGGCCGATCATATTCATCAGCGTACTCTTGCCCGAGCCGCTGGCCCCCATAATGGCGACGTACTCGCCTGGTTGCACCGCCAGCGAGACTCCGCGCAGGGCATGGACCTGGATATCGCCCATTTGGTACACTTTGGTCATCGCTTCGATGTGAATCAGCGCTGCATTGTGATTGTTGTTGGTTGACATTTCTTAATCCGGTCTATCAGGCAATATAAATTCAGTATACCCTTCGATTGTGCAGATTTTGTGCAGAATTGGCGTAAAAGCCATTGAATCCAGCGTATATGTCTTTACTCATCAACCCATTTCTGGAGCAGGCTCAGTAATAACCACAACCCACCAATCAGAACAGCGCCACCAACCAGGCAGGTCCCGCCAAGCAGGGCGGCCTGCCAGCCCCAGATCAAGCCAATCAGGGTGGCGCCTACCCCAACCAGCACTACTATCACCAGGTAAAGCAGATTCTTCTCTTGGCGGTGACGATTTTGGCGATAATTTGTGGGTGAACCTGCTTGTTTACCCTGATGGTTCAACGGCATAATCAACTCGATAAGCTCAATCTTGATCCCGGCAAAATTGCAGCCGATTGATACTGAGCATTGCTGCGGCGACGCTGGCGGTGAATTAGATAATAACCAGCCATTCCCATCGCCGCGACGGCTACCAGATACCCCGTGGAATCGGACACAAACTCGCTAATCGCTTCCCACTGGCTGCCGAAAGTATAGCCCAACCCGCCATACAAAACCAACCAGGTGAATTCGCCAGCCAGGTCGTAGCTTAAGAATCGCCCAAAGTTGTAGCCGCTGCTACCGGCAATTAGATTGGTTGGAATAGCCAGGGGGGTAAGTAGAAAACGGGTAACGTAAACGGCCAGCGCGCCGCGTTGCTGAAATTGGGTCTGGGCCGCCTGCCAGGTGGCCGAATTTTTCAAGCTACGCTGAACCCAGCCAGTACCACAGCGGCCCATAACATAACTGGCGCTATCGCCAATAACGGCCCCTAGCAGCCCGGCCAGCAGCGCCGTCGAGCCATTAATCGTCTCCTGCCGGACCAGGGCGCCGGCGGCGATGACCAACAGCGTTCCCGGCACCGGCAGCCCTAACGCGCCCAGCAACAAGGCGATCCCCAGTGTCACCGCACCGTAGGTGGTGAGTCCGTTCAATAACAGGCCGGTTAAGTCCAGATCAATCATTTTTGATCTCCCTTGATTGTTCTTACTTAACCGCCAGTGTAACAGGCAATTATGTAGATGTTGTGCAGAACTGCTGCAAATTGCGTAGAGATTAGGAGATTAGAGATTATTGGACAGGAATCTCCAATCTCTAATCTCCAATCCCCAAATGGGTAAATTATTTAGAACTTATGCCTGAATTATCGAGGTCAAGCACCCAGATTCCGTTGAGTTCAAAGTCGTTGGCAGCCACCAGGGCCAGCCGCCGACCATCCGGGGAGATGCGCCAATCGTTGTTGGCGATGGTTAGCCCGGTTCCGTCCGGAAAAAGGGGGCGGCTCTGCCCGGTGCGGACGTTGTATTCAAAGAAGTTATGTTCAGTAGCCGCCGGGTCAAAAGGTACATAAACCAGCCGCTCGTTGTCTCGCCAGCGGTAGCTGCCAAAGAAAGGCAACTTTTGCGGTTCTATGGTTTCAGCCGCCAAGTCCAGCAGCCACGTCCCGTTTTTAGCGGCGTCCACTTCAAAGGTAACGTAATAAACCAGGTAACGTCCATCCAGGCTCCGGGCCAGGCCGCGCGGCCGCGGCAGGGTGATGAGTTCGGTTTGGCGGCCATCCTCCAGCGAGAGAGCCAACAGGGTTTCAGCCGAACTCCCGGCCACACGGCGGGTCAGCAACAGCGTATCGTTCGAGAGCCAGCCGGCCACATTGACGCGGCGCTCCGACAGGATTTGCCGAACGTTGCCGCCATCGACATCGGCCAGCCAAACGGTTGCAAGGCGGTTGTCGGGGGGCGCATCTTCATCAGAGATGATCCACAGCAATCGCCGGCTGTCCGGGCTAAAACTGGGGCGTTCTCCCTGCGTATCAATTTCCCACCTCCGGCCATCGGCCAACCGTTCAATAATGGTCGTGCCACTGGCCGAGTCGGGATAGGCCACCAACCTTTCATCGGGACTGTAAAGGCCCAACCAGCCCGTCACCAAGTTGACCGCTGGCGGCGCTTCGGTCACATCGATTCCCCACAGCCCCGCCGGCATAGTAGCCCCAGGCCGGTCGATGAAGCGAAGCTGGGTAGAGTCCGGACTCCAGAGCGGGCTGGTGCAGCAGTCGCCGCCGGTCAACTGTCGCCCCGCCGGAGTAGTCTGGAGCGCCGGCGCGGTCGCCGGCAGCAACCCAACCGAAGTGAGCGTGAGGCCACGGCGGCGTAATGGAGGGCTTTTCTCCCAATCCAGCGGCCAGGGATTGGCAAAATCGTTGACAATCGGCCCGCGGGTTTGCACCTCTGGCTGGTCATAGAGTGACTGCCACTTACGCGGCTCGTCCAAATCGCGGGCAAAGTCGCGGCCGGCATTGCCGATGAGGGCCAGGTTGTCCCAGTTGGCGTCGATGAGTCGCTGGGGGTTGTATTTGTGCGTATGCGCCAGGTCGCGAATTTCCAGGTGCAGATGCGGGCGACTGTAGCAGGTTTCGCCGGTGTCGCCGGTGCGGGCAATGACCTGGCCCTGCCTGACTGTTTGACCCGGCTGCAAGCCGGGCGCCTCCAACAGGTGACCGTACATCGAAGCATAGCCTATCTGGGGATGGTCGATCATCAAATTATGCGGCGGTGAGCCAAAAGGACCGTCCACGGCAAAAACAACACCGTCGGCAATCGCCACAATCTCGGTGCCGCACGGCGCCGAGAGATCGACGCCGAAATGGATGCCGCCCGAAGCGCCGTAAGTGGTGAAACGCTGCCGGTAAGCGCCGGTAGTATTGCCGTAGGGTTGGGCCATCAACCAGGTATCGGGGCTGGGCGGCTCGGCAAAGGGCAGTTGGAAGGGGCGCTCGATTTGAGGTGAGCCTTCTTGAGCGACGGCCGGCGGAGTTGTCAAGAACAGAGGTACGCCGGTCAGCAGGGCCGCTAGCGTAATGATGACGGCAAAAACGAATCGTTTTGGCGCAAGATTCATTAAAGACTCCGTTTAGAAGTGATTGAATTAAACATATTCAGCAAACCAGGCCAGCGTATCCTGCCAGGCCTGGGTGGCCTGCGTTTCATCGTAGCGCTGGCCGGTATCGTTATGGAAGGCGTGATTGACGCCCGGATAGACCTTCATCTGGTGGGTAATACCGGCGTCGATGAGGGCCTGCTCCAGGGCATCCTTACCGGCATTGATCCGCTCATCCTGCTCCGCATAGACGCCAAAAACGGCCGCTTTGATATTTGGAACCTGATCCAGGTCCGGGGCGGGACCGTAATAAGGTGCGGCGGCCTTGAGCTCGGGCAAAGCCACGGCGCAGCGCCAGGTGATGCCACCGCCAAAGCAGTAGCCGGTCATACCGATACGGTCGCCGGCGACATAAGGCTGCGCCTGCAAATAGGCCATCCCGGCGGCAAAATCGCCCACATGCCGTTCGGGGGGAGCGCCGCTCAACAGCCCCGGCACCTGATCCGGGTCTTGAGCCGGAGTCCCGCCTTCACGGGAGAGCAGGTCAAGGGCCAGGGCCACATAACCTGCTTTGGCAAAGCGGCGGGCGACATCCTCGATATGCGGGGTGAGGCCACGATTCTCGTGGCAAACCAAAATGGCGGGATAAACTCCATCTGCCGCCGGGCGAGCCAGGTAGGCCATAATTTCGTCGCCCTGGCTGGGGAAGGTTACCCGGCTAGAGCTGACGGCCGGGTCGCCTTCGGGTACGGACAACGGGCTTTGCGCCCCCGGCACCGGCTCGAGTTGGGCTGCCGCGGTTGGCTCGGCGGCGGCCTCCTCCGCCAGGGCCGGTGTGTCCGTCGATTCCGGCGGGGGTGTGGCTGCCGGGGCTGTTGTCGCCGTCGGCTCTGCCGGTGGTGACGTGGGCGACGGCATCGGTTCCGAAGCTGCCGGAATTTCAGCCGGGGCGCAGCCCAACAGGCTGAGGGTAGAGGCCGTGGCGGCCATACTGCCGGTAATAAAGGCCACCCGCCGAATAAACTGGCGTCGAGTTAACAAGCCCTCGCGATAATCATCGTAAAACTCCTCGACAAAATATTTCTGAAATGTGTTCAACTCTTTCATCGTGCCCCCCTTATGGCAATAATATATTTTATTTAACTCAGACGCCGCCTGAGCCTTTAACGTGTTCATCAAAGAACTGAATGGAACGTTGCATGGCCGTGGTAAAATTGACCGAGATGTTATGGTTGTCGCCGTCATACGTGTATAGCTCCACAGGCCAGTTGATAGCCTGCAGTTGAGTTTGTAGAGTCTCCGAAAATTCTAGCGGCACCGAGCTATCGGCAGTACCGTGATGAAGTTGGATTGGCCCGGACAGGTCGCTCAGGTAAGAGTTAGGTGAGATCGAAGCCCAGAATTCCGGGTTGTCATCGGGTGAGCCGTAGGTTTCTAGCAGTTCGCGCCGCCAACGGCCGCGCTGAGAATTGGGGTCCGGGGTTGGGAAAATGTCGCTGCCGGCGCTGCTGGCTCGACGCCAGCGGGCCAACAAATCTGGGTAGGAAGCCACCACCCCGGCCCAGATGACCCCGGCTTTGATATCGGCCGAGATCACCATCGAGCGCAGAGTGATGTGTCCCCCCATCGAGTGGCCCCACATGCCGATACGATTCGGGTCGGCGTCGGGGTACTGTTTGATCGAAGCCACGGCATTCAGCACGTCGATAGTGTAGGCCGGCGAGCCGTAGCCGCCAGCAGCTTCCCCCTCTGAGTTGCCGTGGCCGCGGTAATCGGAGCGAAAAACGATGTAACCGTTGCTGGCAAAGCCTTCCACATAGGCGACATATCGTTCGGTGGTGCGGTACTGCGCCGGGGGAATGTAACCGTGATTAAAAATGATGACCGGCCAGCCGGTGGCCGGCTTTTCGCCCTGCGGCACAGTCAGCAATGCGTAGATTTTGAAACCTTCCGACAGGTAGGACGCCAGGTAGCGGTCGTAATTTGGGCCGGGCTCCAGGGTTTCTTCGATGGTAATCTCGCTGCCCGGATAGCTCTGCCGGCGCATTTGCTCGATCATCAGCGGGTGCAACGGGGTGGGAGTCGGGG
>CAYZHI010000255.1:0-5494 GCA_964477335.1 uncultured Caldilineaceae bacterium
CCCCCCACACCCCCCGGTCCGCCTAAAATGTCGGACACACCCGATTGAAAGGAGGTAAGAACTAGAAGATTTGAAGATTACTGGTAGGTTCAATCGGTTAGTCGGCAATATTTGGAGGAGAAACAACGGGGAAGGAGGTGATGCGTAGCAAGCAAAGTTAGATCAGGGAAGAACCACAGTTCACAAGGTAGTGTTAACTAAAGCCTTAACAACGATCATAAGGAGGAAACAATGACGAAAAATTATATTAGTCGACGGGAGTTTCTGCGGGTCAGCGCCCTGACCGCCGCCGGTTTGGTCGCGGCCAGTTGCGCCGGCCAGCCGGTGGCGCCGGCCGCCGCTCCCACGGAAGCGCCTGCGGCCGCCCCCACAGAGGCGCCGGCGGCTGAGGCTCCAGCTGCCGAAGAGGTGACGCTGGATGTGATGTCCCTGGCCGAGTATGAAGGGCCGTACCGGGAAATCTGGAACGTCTTCGAGGCCAGCCACCCGGGCATTAAGATCAACGTCTTCTCAATCAACGAAGACACCGCCGCCGCCCACGAAGCCAAGGTCGCCGGCGGCTATCTGCCGGCCATCGAGTTGACTCAGGAGATGCAGATCTTCTTCGACAAGAGCAACTACGAGATGGCGGTCAACCTGGGCGAGCTCGACTTCCCCTGGTGGGATAAATGGCAATTCGACGTCAAGAATATGTGGGCCAACCTGCACGGCCTGCCCGGGCCGCGCTCTCTGGACGTCTTCCAGGGCTTTGTGATGACCTGGCAGTACAACAAAGAGCTGATGGACCAGGCCGGACTCGACCCGCATAAAGATGTTAAGAGCTGGGATGACCTGAAGGCGTGGTTAACCGCCGGGACCGAGTGGGCGTCCAAGACCGATGGCGTGGATTACTTCTGGAACCAGGCCTGGCACAACTGGATCTTTGGCAACAACTACACCGACTGCATCCCGCTGGCCCAACCGGATGGCCAGCGCGCCCGCCAGGTTGACTGCTGGACGGGCAAAGCCAAGTTCGATGCCGAAGATTCGCCCTATCGCCACTTCTATGAATTCTTCAAAGAGGCCAATGACAATGGCTGGATGCCGGAGAATATGACCCAACGGCAGTGGGAAGGCGACATGGAAGCCAGCTACATCGCCGGCAAGTCGGTGATGATGCTGCACGGCCCGTGGGTATGGGATAAGGCCCTGGCCGCCGGCTCCGAGTTCGCCGTGAACGGCAATCAGGACGGCTTGCCCGCCACGCCGCCGGCCGAAGGCCAGGCGGTCTGGATGCAGAGCGCCCTGCCGCCCAACATCGACAACCAGTGGTTCATCCGGGCCGGCAACGAGAAGACGCCGCACTGGGAGCAAACCCAGGTGGCCTGGAACTGGTTCTGGAGCCCCGAGGCCATTCCGTACAAGGCTCAGGCTGAAGGCCGCTGGCCGCTCTACAACCTGGACGAGCCGCTGGAGCTGCAAGGACCGCAGTTCGTGAAGGTCTTGAGCCAAATCGGGACCGAAGGCGGCCTGTGGGCGGATGCCAAATTTGAGCAAGAGCTCACCGGCAACGTCGCCGCCAGCCCCTACCGCAAGAAAGGTTCCAAGGGGGTCTGGGATTGGGAGTCCAACGGCAACAACCAGGTCATGGCCGACGTGCTGTCGGGCAAGATCTCGGTGCAAGAAGCCCTCAGCATCGCCCAAAAGAACTGGGATGAGAGCTTTGAAGGATTGCCCACCGGGTAATCGATAATCTCTGCTTGGTTTGAAATCTGTAAATAGATGGCCCGGCCTGCCAGGTAGACGTGAGGCAAACCTGGCAGGCCGGGTTAGAATTTGGAGGTTAATAGATGGGCGTTGCACCGGCAACTTCATTAGAGGAGCAACTCCTCAAGGAAGCAAAAAAGCAGAAAACCAGCGGCCTTCAGCGTCGCCGGATCTTGGAAGATTGGGCCTTCATCTTGCCCCAATTGACCCTCTTCGTGCTGCTGACCATTGTGCCTTTCTTTGTGGCTATTCCCATTTTATTTACCGATATGGCCCAATTCAATGATCCGCAAATCAATCCAGTTGGCCTGCGCAACTTTCTGGCCCTCTTTAATGATCGTAGCGTCCAGGTGGATTATTTCCCGGCCCTGCGGCGAACCATCATCTTTGTGCTCCTCAACTACACTACTGTTTACATCTTTGGCTTGAGTTTGGCTTTGCTAATGTATGAAGTCGGCTTTCGCGGCGGCTTTTTTACCGTTATTTACCTGCCGCTGATGATCTCCGGCCTGGCCGTTGGCTATATGGCCGTGATGTTATTCGCCAAGGAAACCGGCACCGCCAACCTCCTCCTTATGGAAACGGGCCTCATTAAAACACCGGTTAATATCTATTCAGCCTCGGGTACGGCTTTCATCTTACCTCTGATGGTCGGCTGGCGTTACGCCGGTTACAATATGGCTATCTTTCTGTCCGGATTGCTGGGCATTCCCAAAGAGACTATCGAGGCCTCTATCGTCGATGGGGCCTCTTACTGGCAACGGTTGTGGAAAGTCTACTTTCCCCAAATGTGGCCCTCTTTCATTCTGGCAACGACGATGTGCTTGATTGGCTCGTTTGCCGTTTTTGATGAACTGGTGGCGATGGGTGCGCTGTATGTCAACCCAGAAGCCAAGCTGCTCAGCATCCTCTTCTTTACCTATGGTTTCCAGATCGAACGGCTGGCCATGGGCATGACCCTGGCGGTCGAAACCTTTCTGCCCCTGGTTTTTCTGGGTATCGCCTTACAGCGCTTGCAGCGGCGGGTGCAATATTAGGAGGTCCACATGGCGACACAATCAGTTGAGCTTAATCAAGCCAGCGCCTATAAGAAACCGCTCCTGGGGTTAGCCGGGCGCCGGCGATTGCTCAGAATATTTGCTCTGGTAGTCATGACGATTTATTCCATTCTGACCATATTTCCGTTTTATGCCCTGTTTGTGCGTAGTTTTGTCTCTACCAAAGACTCAGCCGAACTGCACCTGTGGATTCCCCAGGCCGATGAAGTACCCATGGAATCCCAGGTGGGCAACCTGGCCGTCTTTTTTGATTTGGATTTGAACGATTTTAAAGAAGCGATGGGTATTACCCCCACCGAATTTTTTATGTCCCGCACCACCTTACTCCAAATATCGGAAAAGTATAACATTCCTGAACAAGAGATCAAAGACTTTTTTCAGGGGTTCTATACCTACAACGGTTGGATCACCCTGCTCACGGGCGATCTCTACGGCACCTCTTTTTGGGGCGCGCTGACCCGAACTTTAATTGTGACCGCGGTCAGTTTGGTTTTGATCATCACGCTATCGATTTTTACCGGTTACGGCCTGGCCGGACTGCGGCGGAAAGACCAGATGGCCGTGTATAATATCTACCTGCTCCAGATGGTTATCCCGGCTATGCTCATCTTATTACCCCAATACCAGTTGTTGCAGTGGTTTTTTAAGCTGTTCCCCGGTTACGAGGTCCAGGGCAGTAACATCCGCACCATCCTCCAACTCTCCTCCATCGTGTTGATCAACATCAAAGGGACTGCCCTATCGACGATGATCTTTACGGCCGCAATTACGGCCATTCCCAAAGATTTGGAAGACTCGGCCATGATCGATGGCGCCAGCCGGCTGCAATATGTTCGATATATTATCCTGCCACTGCTCAAGGTGCCTATTGTCAGTCTGACCGTCATTATGTTGCCTTTGTTCTATAACCAATTCCTTGAACCCTACGTCTATCTCGATCCGGTCAATACCACGTTGCTGCCTTTTACCCAAAGCGCCGTCGGCCAGTTTTCTACCAACTTCCAGCTCATCTACTCGGCTATTTTTGCCTCGGTGGTGCCAATGATTGTCGTCTACCTGCTGTTCCGCAGTTGGTTTGTCGAGGGCGTGATGGCCGGGGCGATCAAAGGCTAGGCGCCAGCCAAGTCAAAAAAGGATTGTTTGCATGCCAACCAACTCCAGAAGATCACCTACCAACACTGGTCGGGTAATTTTCCAACCTAAAACCTATCGCGGTTTCCAACAGGGTATCAATAAGCTGGCCAACGCTATCCGGCCAACTTTAGGCCCGCGCCCCCGCCTCGTGGCGATTGATCGTATTCTGGATAAACGGATGCCAGAATTACTGGACAACGGCGGCGTCATTGCCAAACGCATCATCCAGTTACCGGGTATGGCCGAAGATGTGGGGGCGATGTATCTGCGTGATGTCCTGTGGCGTTTGCATGATCAAACCGGGGATGGCACGGCCACAGCCGCCGTACTGTTTCAGGTGGTTTACAACGAGGGGGTGCGTTACCTGGCTTCCGGAGGCAATGCCCGGCGTCTGCACGATTACCTCCAACAAGGTTTGGAAGCTATTCTGGCTCATCTAACCAATATGACCGTTGAAGTTAAGGGGAAACAGCAACTAGCCCAAATAGCTCAGGCGGTCTGTCACGATCCCGCGATGGCCAACATGATGGGAGAAATTTTTGATATCGTTGGCGAATATGGCCGGCTGGAAATTCGCGAGGGTCGCAGCCGCGCATTAGAACGAGAATACGTCGAAGGGATGTACTGGGAGCGGGGCCTGATGTCTCGGCAAATGACCACCGACCCGCACCGGCTCAGAGCCGAATTCGAAAACGCCGCCATCCTCATCAGCGATCTGGAAATCAAGGAACCCCAGCAACTGTTCCCGCCGCTGGAGCTGGCCCTGCGCGCTAACCTCAAAGCGCTACTGATTGTGGCCGACAAAATCTCCGATAATGCCATTGGTTTCTTGCTGGCCAACAAAAAACCGGACCGTTTTCAGGTAATTGCCGTAAATACGCCCGGCTATGGCCCCACGGAACGGGTCGCTGCGCTGGAAGATCTGGCGATTCTTACCGGCGGGAAAGCTTTCATCCAGGTGGCCGGCGATACCTTCGACCGGATCAAGCTGGAAGATTTTGGCCAGGCTCGCCGTATCTGGGCCGACCAGCGCAATTTTGGCATCATTGGGGGTAAAGGCAACCCGCGCCGCCTGCGCCAACACATAGCCACCCTGCGCGCCGCCTATAACGGCAGCGAAGATATGGTGGTACGCGAGCAACTCCTCAAGCGCATCGGCAAACTGCTGGGCGGCTCGGCCACCCTGTGGGTTGGCGGAACCACCGAGTTGGAGATCAACGAACGCGTTGAACTGGCCAGGCGGACCGCCGCGGCTATGCGGGCGGCCATAATGGAAGGCGTGTTGCCCGGCGGCGGTACGGCTCTGTTGGCCTGCCGGCCCATGTTACAACAGCAATTGAACCAGGCTAATGACCCCGACAAGCGGGCGGCTTACCACATTTTGCTGGAAGCGATAAGCGCGCCATTTAGAACCATTGTGACCAATGCCGGCTTCGATGACCGCGATGTGCTGGCCGAAATAAAGCTGGCCAGGGGTGGGCCAACTTATGGCTTTGATGTTACCTCTGAACAAGTGGTCGATATGATCGCCGCCGGTGTCTGGGATCCGGCCATTG
>CAYZHI010000256.1:0-5476 GCA_964477335.1 uncultured Caldilineaceae bacterium
GCCTAATTGCTCGCCTACCCCCTGGGCGGTAGCGGGGGTGGGCTGGCCGGACAGGTTGGCGCTGGTCACAGCCAGTGGTCGCCCCAGTCGAGTCACCAGTTCCAGGCAGATCGGGTGGTTGGGAAGGCGGACGGCCACGCTGTTCTGGCCAGCGGTCACGTCGTCGGGCAACTTGGGGTTCTTGGGTAAAACGACCGTGAGCGCGCCCGGCCAAAATCTTTGCAGCAGCCGCCAGGCCTGATTAGGGACATGGCGAGCAACCTGGTTGAGATCGTCAATTTGGGCGATGAAGACGGGGATGGCCTTATCTGGAGGCCGTTGTTTGATGGCAAAAATCTGGCGCACGGCGAACCGTTCAAAGGCATTAGCCCCAACGCCGTAGACGGTGTCGGTGGGGAAGGCCACTACCTCTCCTTCACGCAACAGGTGACGGGCCAGGTGAATGGCTTTGGGTGAAGTGGCCGGCAAAATTTGAGTCATCTCACATCCTTACGCGGGCAAAGTCTGCTCCAAAATAAATGTTTCGATGGCCCAGGCCGCGCCTTCGGCCTCAATCGGCGGGGCAATGGTATCGGCGGCGGCTTTGGCCCCGGCGCTGGCATTGCCCATAGCGATACCCAGCCCGGCCCAGGCAATCATATCGATATCATTGTCCTGGTCGCCGATGGCCATCACCTCATCTTGGGCCAGGCCGTAGTAATTGGCCAGTGTAGCCAGGGCTTGCCCTTTAGAGACTCGGGGCGAAGTCACCTCGATCAAAGTGTCGAATGACTGAAAGACACTCAAGGCGCCGTCCAAAGCCTCGGCCAGTTGAGCGGTAATTATGCCCGCTTCGGCCGCCGGATGAACGATTAGCCCTTTAAATGGGGCCGACGTGGTGACCAATTTTAGATCGTTCACCTCCTGGGGGTAAATTCCGGCTGTATGGAGCAAGTTGCGGCTCAATTCAGTGGGGGCTTCGGTATAAGCCTGGTGGCCAAGATAGAGGTGCAAGGCCAGCCGCTGGGCGCGAGCCTGGTCGATCAACTGGTAAGCCAGCGGCAGGGGCACCGTTTCACTGGCAATGATTTGGTCGGCCTGAAAATCGTAAATAAGAGCACCCTGGTAACAGATAACCGGGGTCGTCAACTCGAGCATCTGGATAAACTTTTTGGTTACCGGATATTCCCGGCCGGTTGCAATCACCACCCGAACTCCCCGGCGCACCGCGACTTTAATAGCAGCCTGAGTTCGCTCTGGGATAGTATGCAGCTTGGTGACGATGGTCCCGTCCAGGTCAAGAGCAAGTAATTTAATGGACATAGGTGTTTGGTTGGATGGTTAGTTAGTTGGTGGTTGGAGCATTGCCTGGAAGCAGGCGTGTTACCAACCGCACTAACTTTACTCTGACACAGGGAGCATGTCAAGAAGGTGACCGGCGCTTACACTACTATTTCCGAACTGAAATTCAGCCGTTTGAGTAGTAAATTCCAAACCAAAATTTGTAGGGGTCAGAATGATATTGAACAGTTGGAGTCGAGGCTTTAGCCGGTAATTAAGTCCTGGAACCGGCTGAAGCCTTGACTCCAGTGGCATAAATTTTTCCCCGGTGTTCAAAATGTTATTGACCCTTACAATTCCAAACCAAAATTAGCTGCAAGCGCCGGTTGCCTAAAAAATTTGGACAGGCCAGGCGCAGACGGTTAGCCTTATTCGTAAGAAAGCCCCATCATTTCACGTCTAAAGATCACAGCTAGAAAAAGCAGGTTGTGAATTTGACAACAACATAAATCTGCTTATAATCCCCGGTATAGATACCCCCTGGGGGTATTACACACTATCGAAAAATAAAAACATAGTCACGTTTCTAAAAGGAGTTAATAACCCATGTCTAAACCTATTCACGTTTCAGATGCCGAATTCGAAACCAAAGTTTTGAAATCTACAGTTCCAGTTGTGGTTGATTTCTGGGCGCCCTGGTGTGGTCCCTGCCGGATGGTGGCCCCCATTTTGGACGATTTGGCCAAAGATTATGGCGATAAGTTGGTCATTGCCAAGGTCAATACCGACGAGAATCCCCAGTGGGCGATGAAGTACGGCGTGCAAGGAATTCCAACGATGTTGTTTGTGAAAGATGGGCAGTTGTTTGATCGGATGGTTGGGGCCGCGCCCAAACCCTACATCCAGGCCCGCGTCGATGCCATGCTAGAGACTGTGGCCAACTAATGCCGGCTGTGCTCGAGTGGCTGCGCCTGAATTGGCTGCTGGTGACGGTTATCCTGGTTTTGGCGGCGGCTTTTGTTTTGCTCAGAACCAGCCCCACCGCCGGGATCGACTCGGTTGCGACGCTGGACGCTACGCTAAGCGCCGGTCAACCGGTAGTGCTGGAATTCTACTCTAATTTCTGAAGCGCCTGCCTGGTGGCCAAACCCATCGTCGATGGGTTGGAGACAAAGTTGACCGGCAAAGCCGAAGTAATTCGCCTGGACGTAATGAGCCAGGTTGGCCAGCAAGCTGCCCGGCGTTATGGGGTCAGGGGAGTTCCTACCCTGGTTTTGGTTGATGGTTCAGGCCAGGCCGTTTTGAGCCAGGTTGGTATTCCTCGCCCGGGTCAAATTGTCGAACAGGTCGAGACAGTTATGGCATCAAAATAGGGCGAAGGCGTAATTCTTGAGCCTTCGTCTTCGGTTTAGTTGATCAAAGCACAACTTCACTCAGCTTTACGATCAGAGAGGTTAGTAAATCATGCCCATCTACGAATATGTTTGTCAGGATTGCGGTGAAAAGTACGAAAAATTAGTTCGCTCTACTTCAGCCCAGGTGAAATTGATCTGCCCGTCTTGTGGCAGTGAGCGGAGCGAAAAAGCCTTGTCGATGTTTGGGGCTGTTGGCGCTGGCGCCAAATCCGGTAGCTTCGCCGGTAGTTTTAGTTCTTCAGCCGCTGCTTGCGGCCCCGTCGGTTGAAGCATCTAGTCAGAGCCGTGAGCTCTCTATTTAATTGCCACGATGAACAAGTTGTCGCCTGAAGTTCAGAAAAACATCGAGATCCGTCTGCAGCGGTTGGAAGGGCAGGTGCGGGGGGTACAGCGGATGTTAAGCGAAAACCGAGACTGCCCTGACGTGTTGACCCAACTCTCGGCTATTCGCGGCGCAGCTTATCAAATCTCCTTGTTGCTCATCGAGAATTATGCCCTGGAATGTATGAGCCACCCGGAAGAGTATGGCTCCCGAGACGACGCCATTGCCAGATTGGTCAGTACGTTGGGTAAACTCGCTTAACAACGTTGCGATGAGGAAAAAGATTGAAAGCCTTTCCAGCTGGGGAAGGCTTTTTTGATTGGAACAACTCTTGATGTGAGCATGTAACCACCTAACCACCCAACTAACTACCCACCGCTGCTCTTATCTCAGCCGCTACTCGCCGGGCCCGTTCAGGGGCATCGCCGATATATTGGCCGGCGTCCAGCAGGGTTAATACTTGCGCTGGCTCAAGAAAATGGGTAAGCCGTTCATCGGTGGATAGCCGCGCCGGGAGTGGATTGGGGCGAGCGGCGGCCACCTCGGCCCAGGCGACCAGACTATGCTCGCGAATGATTTCATGCAAGGCCTGACGGTCGGCCCCGGCCTTGACTGCGGCCAGCAGCACTCGCTCGGTGGCGGCAAAGACGCCGTACTTGGCCAGGTTGTGGGCTATGGCCGTTTCGTCAATCTGCAGGTTGTTTATGAGGCGGGTGGCCCGGCGCAAAATCTCATCCGTGGCCAAAAAGGCCGTTGGCAGCAGTTCCCGCCGGTTGGCCGAGTCGTCCAGGGTGCGCTCTAGCAAAGAGTGGGCGGCATTGTCCCAGGCCACCCGCGGCAGCGCGGCTACCAGCCGAGCCAGGCTGTCGATATTTTCGGCGTTAATCGGGTTACGTTTGAAGGGCATGGCGCTGGAGCCAACCTGCTGGCGGCCAAAAGGCTCGGCCCACTCACCCAGCGAGGGCGACTGGAGCAGGCGCAGATCAAAGGCAAATTTATAGAGCGAACCGGCCAGCCCGGCCAGGGCGTTCAGTACCAGCCAATCCTGCTTGCGCGGATAGGTTTGGGTGGCGACGGGGAAGGGTTCGAGGTCGATGGCGGCCATAATCCGGGCTTCGAGCTGCGCCGCCGTCCATTGAGCCTCAGCCCGTTCCTCCCCAAAGGGTGAGGAAAGCAGCTCTTGATACGAGGCTGAGGTGCCCACTGCCCCTTTAAAGCCTTTGCCCTTGATGCCGGCCCGCACCCGTTGCAGCTCGGCCAGGTCGGTGAGCAGGTCAAAGCCGTACTGGGCCAGCCGGTAACCGATCGTGGTCGGCTCGGCCGGTTGAAGATGGGTGAAGCCCATCGCCGGGGTATTGGCCCAATGCTCGATCTGGCCGGCCAATTGTTGCAGCAGGGCGGCGAGGTTAGCCAGGATCAGCTCCAGGCTATCGCGCAGGCGCAGGGCGTCGGCGTTGTCCTCGATATCCATCGAGGTGGCCCCCAGGTGGATGATGCCGCCCCCGACCGGGCACTGCTCGGCAAAGGCTTTGACCTCGGCCATCAGGTCGTGGTGGATTTGCGCCTCGATGGCCAGGGCGCGGTCAATGTCAACGTCGTCGGCGTGGGCGCGCAGGTCATCGACCTGATCCTGGCTGACCAGTCCGGCGGCCTGCTGCGCCTGGGCCAGGGCCACCCACATCCGCCGCCACAGCCGCCGCTTGTGGGTTTCACTCCAAATCCGGCGCATAGCGTCGCTGCTGTAGCGCCAGGTGAACGGGGAGAGATAGGTTTGATGATCAAAAAATTCAGTCATCTTGGGAGTATAACATAGGCTAAAGCAGACAGCAAAGCGATTGACGACCGTCTGATAAACTGCTAAAATGACCTTTCATTTTCGATCAATCGGAGAGTAGTATGCCCCAAATCCAAGAATCAACCCTGATCAAAGGTGTGCAGTTGGTTACCCTCAAACCGTTTGGCGACGAGCGCGGCCGGTTTATGGAGACCTTTCGCAAAGAATGGTTTCCGCAGCGAAGTTGGGAGATTGTGCAGACCAATCGCTCTGACTCAATGGCCGGGGTATTGCGCGGCCTGCATTATCATTTTCAGCAAGTGGATTACTGGTACGTGGTCAATGGCCGGATCAGGGTTGGCTTGTGCGACCTGCGGCCCGGTTCGCCAACCTACCGGGCCCCCCAGACCATTGAGATGGGCGCCGAGAACCAGCTCGGCCTATTCATCCCGACGGGGGTAGCGCATGGGTTTGTGGCTCTCACCGACGCCACCCTGATTTACCTGGTGGACAATTATTACGATGGGGCCGATGAGTACGGCGTGGCCTGGAATGACCCGGAGATCGGCCTGAGCTGGGGGGTGGAATCGCCGTTGCTATCGGCCCGGGATGCGGCCAATCCCCGTTTGAAAGAGATTCCCCCGTCAAAACTGACCCAATAACAAACATCCTGCCCTACCAGCAGCGAGGATGTGTTAAATACAA
>CAYZHI010000257.1:0-5468 GCA_964477335.1 uncultured Caldilineaceae bacterium
TCAAGCTGCGGCAGGGGTGGGAAATGGTCAAGTTTTGGCGATAACGACGACAACCGTCATATCATCGTTTTGTTCGGCTGTACCGGTAAATTTCTGGGCAGTTTGAATGATGTGATCGGCAATGGTTTCAGCTTGTTGGGTGTCGATAACTTCATTAATGGTCGTTTCAAGTCGCTCAAAGCCAAAAAGCTGGCCGATTTCATTGCGGGCTTCAACAATACCGTCGCTAGTAAAGATGATGGCTGTGAATGGGGATAGGGAAATCTGGCTTTCATTGAAGACGAGATCGATCATCGGTGTGCCGATGGGTAGCCCGCTGACCGGCAAAAATTGGCACCCCTGCGCCGTGGCCAGAATCGGCGCGACCATACCGGCGCTGGCCAGGGTCATCACTTTATCAGCCGGGCTATCTTTGGATCGGCCGTTGGCTGAAGGTGTGGTAAACGTGGCCACTTGCAGTCCAACATTCATTTTGTTTTCGTGCAGGCGATTGAACAGAACGTATTGTAGCTTGTTGAGTAGTTCCCCCGGCCCCAGGGTGTTACTAATTTGCGCGTCGATGGCGGTCATTGCCACGGCCATGTAGAGCGCCGCCGGAATGCCCTTGCCGCTAACATCGCCAACGGCCAGGCCAAATTGATCGGGTCCCAAGGAAAAGAAGTGGAAGAAGTCGCCGCCAATTTGGTGGGCCGGCAAAACGCGACCGCAGATTTCCAGGCCGGGGACTTTTGGTACAATTTGGGGTAATAACGTTTTTTGGATACCCCGGGCAATCTCCAATTCTCGTTCAAGCTGGCGGACTTCCAGTTCATACAACCGGGCATTTTCCAGTGTAATGGCCACCTGATTGGCAAAGGCCTGGGCCAGATTCACATCGCCCTCGTTATAGGCGTTGACTTCGGTCCGGTCGATACTGATCAGCCCGATCACTTTGTCTCGGGCAACCAGAGGGATGCCCATCCAGGAGCGGATGTGATGGTGAGCGTCCTCTCTAAAAATGGGATAAAGCACCTGGATATCGCCAATACACAGCGGTTGGCGGGTATGGATAGCCACCGAACCCGGTTCCTGCATATCGAGGGTAATTGGAAAGGTCAGGCCGATAACTTTCTCCGGGCGGGGAAACCCCCGACCGGCAATAATGCGGCGACGGTTACCTTCGATCAGGTGAATGGCGGCGCTATCATATTTTATTACCCGACCCAATTGGTCCAGAATGCGTTCCAATACTTCATTCAGGTTTCGGCTAGAGCCAACAGCAAAAGAGACTTCGCGCAGGGTTTCGGCCTGGCGACGGCGCTCATATTCCAGCTCGTACAACCTGACGTTTTCCAAAGCGATGCTGAGCTGGTCAGCCATAGCCTGCCCCAGGGAGAGGGTCCACTGCTCAAAGCGGCGACGTTGGCGGGTGGCCTCCACCACGATGGCTCCGATGATTTCACCCCGAATCTGGATTGGGATAACCAGCATTGACAAAGCGCCCGGGCTGGCCCAGCCGCCCCCAATGACGCTCCTGGTCGACTTATCGAGCGGAGTTAACCAGGTTGCCTGTGGGTCGTCGATGGCCACCGGTTGCCGGCTTCTCATCAGGCGGGCATAGAGCGGATTGTTGCGCAAGGTGAACTGTTGGCCTTCCAGATCACGTTGTTCATCCCCCAGCTCAGCGCTGTGAAGGGCCGTTAAGGCGGCGGCTTGCTCATCCCGGATGTTGATTTTGACCACGCCCATTTTGGTTTCAAAGTCAAAAAGAATCACGCTGCCCTGGTAAAGGTCCAGCACCCGCAAATATTCCTGCAAGACAGTGCTCATCACAGCCTGGCTATCCTGGATGTTGGCCAGGGCGCGGGCGACTTCGTAGAGGGCCGTTGTTTCTTCCAGAGTTTGTTGCGTTTTTTCCAAATACCGGGCATTTTCCAGCGTTACGGCCGCCTGGTTGGCCAACATCCGCACAAGTCGGATTTCGTCGGTGGTAAAGATACGTTCCTGGCGTCCTTCCCACAACTCGGCCCAGCCAATCGTTTCACTCTTAACAACCAGCGGCACCAGCAGCCGCGACAGGCATTTGTTCAGTTCCATATCCTGCCGTTCGATCTCGTTGAGCCAGGCGCTGCTCAATTGAAAGAAGACGGGGCGCTGCTGGTTGATGACAGTGGCTATCGCCGGGCGTTCCGTCAGGTTAAAGGTATGGCCAAGCTTCATCCGGCGGTATTCAACTGAACTGTCCTCGTTGAAAAAGTCAGCCTGCACGGTTGCCTGTTGCAGATTTTTGTTCCAATTCACAATATAGCCCTGGCTAACGTCCATGCCCTGGACCATTTGCCGGATTAGCGTATTCAAAACTTCTTGGGTATCCCAGGTGGTCGAGATGGTGGCGCTGGCCTCGTAAAAAATGGCTAACTCATTCAGATTACGTTGTGTTTCTTCAAACAGGCGGGCATTGTTAATAGCCAGCGAGGCTTGCCGCACCAGATTGCTAAAAAAATTGAGTTCATCGGTTCGAAAGGGTGGTTGGCGATCATTTCGGCTGATGACGACCAGACCGATGATGCCCCGCAGCGCAGTTATTGGCGCACCCATTAGATGCTTGTCTGTGACCAAGCTCTGAACTGACTGGCAGTCGCCGCCAGTGGTGTTAAGCAAAACGGCTTTGCCTGTCGTTGTGACTAGCCCCAATATTTTTTGCCCAACCGCCAGCGGCAAATATTGAATTTGCTCGGCTTCAGAGCCAACGGCCAGCACCGGGCGTAGGGTTTGGTTGTCTTTCTCCAGGAAATAGATGTGGCAGCTAGCGGCATTGAGTAGAGATTTAGTTTGTTCCGCAATTTTGGCCAGAGTCGATTTCAAGTCCAACTGCTCGGAAACTTCCCGGCTGATCTCCAACAAGAGGCGCAGCTCTTGGGCATGTTTCCAACTCTCGTCGGCCTGCTCCTTTAAATCAGAGACATTGACGCCAAAAATGCACACATCAAAAAGCTGGGCCTGCGCCTCGGCAGGGGCATGATGCGGCAGGGGGTAAACATAGAGCCGGCCCCAGCGGATTTGACTATGGAGGTCTTCTAATGGATAGTCGGAGATCGCGAAGGGTTCACCACTGACTCTGGCCTGGTCCAAAATATCTTTCAACCGGCTCAGATTACCGGGGGAGATGGGCAGTTCGTCGATTAGGGCGCCGATCACGGCTTCCCCGCTTAGCCCGGAGAAGGTCGCCATAGCCTGGTTCCAGGCCAAGACGCGATTGTCCGGTCCAATTATTTGCAGCGGCAGGGGCGATTGGTCGTGAGCCAGGAGGCTGGCCAGCGATTTGTCTGGTATAGCGCTGGTTTCGCCAACTGCGGCGGTGGGTTTTGCCGCCAATGCCAGATTGGCTAGCCGGCGACCTAAAACCACCAAGCCAGCTTCGGATAAAGCGATGTAGTCATCGGCGCCGGCCGCCAGCGCTGACAGCAAATTCTCCTCGGTCGAGGCGACTTGCAGTAATATGATAAAGCTATCTGGATAGCTCCGGGTTAAGGCTGAAACACTGCCGGCGGGGTCATCGGCCAATAGACTACTGTTGAGTAAAATAACGTCGGCCGGTTCTGGCGCGGCCACAGCTTCAGCCACACTTTTGACAATTGCCAGTCGGTAATCCGGCAGTTGCTGGCATAAAACCTGGGCCACCTCGGCCGCAGTTGAGATTTGCTCTTCAATTAGCAGAATAGATAAGCGGCTCATCATGAGTAGTTACAATTCTACAATGAGCCATCCAATTTTGCAATGGGCGCTTTAGTTGAATTTTTCCAATAGGTTTGCACCTGGCAACCTCGGTGCTATAATCTTATGTTATGAAGGGTGTAACCAGGATTCCACGGCGAGTCTTTCTCAAAGGGATGGGTGTGGCCATTTTGTTGGGCGGCTGCTCCTCTGAGTTGGTGCCGCTTACCAGGGAACCCACCCTCACCCCTTTGCCCACACCAACGTCCACGCCCTTGCCCAGCGCCGATGGCGTAGCGCAGGCTTACCTGGCGGCCTGGAGCAGAAGCGATTACGTCACCATGTACGATCTGCTGACCCCCGAGTCCCAGCGTCTTCTTAGCCCGGAACAGTTCACCGGTTATTATAGCCGGGCAATGATTGAGGCTACCGTTACCCAGGTTGATACCCAATTGCAGTCACTCTTGCATACCGGCGATCGGGCCTCGGCAACTTTTTTCTCCGGCTGGCAAACCTCTCTGTTTGGTCCCCTTAATGCTAACAATCAGATGCAACTCAAATTCGTTGACGGTCGTTGGGGCGTAGTCTGGCAGCCGACGTTGGTCTTGCCTCAACTGGGTCAGGGCGTCAGCCTCGCTTTCTTGGGTGAACAGCCGGCGCGCGGTAATATTTATGATCAAAACTTTCATGCCCTGGCCACCCAGGGGCAAATGGTGACCATAGGGGTCATTCCCCAATATTTGCAGGATGAAGTCAATGTGGTCAACCATTTATCCCAAATTACCAGAGTTAAGCCGGAAAATATTCAGGCCGCAATCGCTTCCGCCCGGCCCGATTGGTTCGTCCCCATCGCCCAAATTGATTTTGAAACCAGTCTTGAAGTAGATAATCTGCTCAACAACCTGCCAGGGGTGGATCGACGGGCCCAGGAAGTGCGTACTTACAATGATGGCGATACGGCTGCCCACATTATTGGCTACATGGGGGCAATTCCGGCCGAGCGCAAAGAGGAATATTTGGCCAAAGGATATCGTGGCGACGAACTGGTCGGTCTGGCCGGGGTAGAACAGTGGGGTGAAGAAGCGCTGGCAGGGCAACGGGGGGGGCGACTGGTCACACTTTCACCGGATCGACAGGTGCTTTCTGAAATTTCTGCCGTCACGGCTAAGGCCGGCCAGAGCGTTTATCTGACTCTTGAGACCACGTTTCAAGCCACGGTAGAACAGTTGCTGGGCGAGCGGTTGGGCGCGATAGTGGTTATGGACTCCAACTCTGGCGCTATCTATGCCCTGGCTAGCTATCCTCGCTTCAAGCCGGCCGTCTTCACAACCGGTTTTGATGCCGAGGCCTGGGTCAAACTTTATACGGACGAGTCCCGGCCGCTGCTCAACCGGGCCACCCAGGGGCTTTATCCGCCCGGCTCGATCTTCAAGATCGTTACCATCAGCGCCGGTTTGGAGGGCCTGGGCCTCACGCCGGACCAACTGTACTCCTGTTCCGGCAAATGGGATGGTTTGGGCCGGGAATTTGAAAAAGAGTGCTGGTTGAAAAGCGGGCATGGCCAGATCAGCCTGGCCGATGGCCTCACCCAGAGCTGTGATGTTGTATTCTATGAAGTCGGCCTGGCCCTGCACCGGGCGAATCCGCAACTGCTGCCAGATTGGGCCCGGGCGCTTGGCCTGGGGCTGCCCACCCATATTTTGGGGGTAACTGAAAGCTTTGGCGTGGTACCCGACGATGGCTGGAAACAGGCCAATCTCAACCAACCGTTGTTC
>CAYZHI010000258.1:0-5435 GCA_964477335.1 uncultured Caldilineaceae bacterium
GCGACCTGTCACCTGTTCCCTGCGACCTGCGACTTGCCACCTGCCACCTGCCACCTGCCCAACTAACACCCAGCCCCAACAGCAGCAGGAGGGCCGGCGTCACCAGGATCAGATAGCGGGGTTCAAAAGAAGGTTGGCGCTGGAGAACCAGGAAATAGGCCAGCAGCGGGATGAGAAACCAGGCGGTGAGGAAAAGAAAATTGTGAATGATGAATGATGAATGATGAACTGTGAACTGTGAATTTTGGATGAAGATATATGTCCAACTCACTACCATTACGATGAGCAGAATCCCCATACTCCAATAGGCCGGGGCGGGGGCGATAGTCAGGCCGACGGTGTGGGTTTGCCAGGTGTGGACGATGAAGTACCACAATGTCGGAGGAGTCAGGTTGGGGTTGGTGTAGCTGGTTACCTGACGCATGGCCAGAAAGAGTTGAGGTGCAAACAGCAGCAGAATGCCAATTTGGGAAGCCGCCCATAATTTGAGTCGCCCGGTCGTTTTTTCTTGATTGCCGGCAACTGGCCTTCTCCCTCGGATTACCCAGATCAGCCAGGCCAGATTCTGAAAGAGCAGCAAGAAGATGGTGAAGTAGTGGGTGTAAAGGCAGGCCGCAGTTGAGCTGATGTAGAGAATGACGGCTGATCGCCGACCGCCGACCTCGACAGGAGTCATGAACAGAAGTCGCCACAGTAGATATGTACTCAGCAGCGCCAGAAAAGTGATCATCGTGTAACTGCGCACTTCCTGGGCGTAGGCCACGTAGAGCGGCGACAGGGCCGCCAGCAGAGCGGTGTAGGCTGGCGTCGCTGGGGAGGACAAACGCGCCTGGCGAGTGATCGCAGCAGCGAAACGCCATAGCAAGGTCACAGTCAACAGGCTAAAGATGACCGACAGATAGCGCAGGGCAAATTCACTCTGCCCGGCGATGGCCAGCCAGTAATGTAGCAGAGCAAAATAGGCCGGCGGGTGAACGTCCATCGCCGGAAGGGTTGGAATTTGCCAGATCGGCTGATTGGCCACAAAAATGCTGTGACCTTCGTCCCACCAGATGCTTTGAAAAGCCAGGTGATACAGGCGTAGTCCGTAGGCCATAACC
The DNA here is from genome assembly GCA_964477335.1 of uncultured Caldilineaceae bacterium. Lineage (GTDB taxonomy): Bacteria > Chloroflexota > Anaerolineae > 4572-78 > J111 > CAYNLK01. The sequence continues at coordinate 1,101 of CAYZHI010000258.1, forward strand.
AGGATAGTAAGGGCCAGCAAGCTGTACCGGCGACGGGATGTTATCATAATGATGATTTTAGACCAGCTTGCCCTGGCAGGCAATTGCCAATTTGCGGCTTTAGGTTTGGATAATCCGGTTGTTTCCGCTATGATTCACGGTTACGCTGGCCGGCTGCAAAACTAACAGGTCCGGCGAACGAAAAAAAATTTTAAGGAGAGAAAGTTGAAATTAAGATATTGGCTTGTAGCAGTTTTATTTGTCATCGCGTTGCCGGCCTGCGGCGGCGCAGAAACTCCAACCCCATTGCCGACGGCCACCCCAGTGCCCGAACCGACGGCCACAGCGGAACCAGCGGCCAGTGCAGCGGGTCAAGACTCTGCGGCATCAACAACCGAATTTACCAGCCAGTTCCTGGCCGGTGACGTAAGAACCACTGCCAGCGGCCTACAATACATTATGATTGAAGAGGGTAGCGGCCCTGCGCCTCAGCCCGGCGACCTGGTTCAGGTTCATTACGCCGGCAAGTTGGCCGATGGCACCGAATTTGACAGTTCTTACAAACGGAACGAACCGATCCAGTTTCCGTTGGGGCAGGGGATGGTCATTCCCGGTTGGGAAGAGGGCATCGCCTTGCTGAAAGTGGGCAGCAAAGCCAGGTTGATCATTCCGCCGGAATTGGCCTATGGCGCTCAAGGCGCCGGCGGAGTCATTCCCCCCAATGCGACCCTCTATTTTGAGGTGGAACTGGTTGGCATTCCGCCCGGTTCGCCGGATGCGCCGACAGCAGTGAGTGAGGCTGATTTTACCACCACCGATAGCGGTTTGAAGTATTACGATTTGGTCGAGGGTAATGGCGCCTCGCCGGCTGAAGGCCAGATGGTGGCGGCTCATTACACCGGCTGGCTGGAAGACGGCACCAAATTCGATAGTTCACTCGACCGGGGCCAGCCGTTTGAGTTTGTGATTGGGGCTGGACAAGTCATCCCTGGTTGGGATGAGGGTATCGCCTCGATGAAAATGGGCGGCAAGCGGCAGTTGGTCATTCCGGCCGGGCTGGCCTATGGGGAAAGCGGCGCCGGGGGGGTGATTCCGCCCAATGCAACCCTCATTTTTGAGGTGGAGTTGATTGAAGTGAAATAGCTTCAGCGGGGCCTGCCGTAGATTTTACCGAAATTGGGCTGCCAGACACTTTAACAACCATAGTATCAGCAGATCCAATTTTTGACCGTAGCAAAGGCGTCCCTATGCCTTTGCGGACGGCATGGGATGCCGTCCTACGTAAATTTGGATCTACTGAGTATGACCGGTAAAGTGTCTGGCGCTTTTTTCCGTTTAACCCAACTCCTCCCGTACCGTGTAGATCGGCTTATTTTGGCTTTCATGGTAGGTGCGGACGACCAATTCGCCCAGCAAGCCCATCGTGATCAACTGCACCCCGACCATCACCAGCAGAATCGCCAGCAACAGCAGCGGCCTTTCAGCCAGGGCAACGCCGTAAACCAATTTCACAAAGCTCAAATAGATGCCGATGATGACCCCAATCGCCAGCGAGAGCAGCCCCATCAGGCCAAAAATCTGGATGGGCCGGGTGGAGTAACTCAGCAGAAAGCGGACCGTCAATAAATCCAGCAACACCCGGGTAATCCGGCTCAGGCCATATTTGCTTCGCCCGTACTGCCGGGTGCGATATTTGACCGGCACTTCGGCTACGGTGACGCCGAAGTAACTGGCAATCGCCGGGATGAAGCGGTGTAAATCGCCATAAAGATTGATACCTTTGACCACTTCCAGCCGGTAGGCTTTAAGGGCGCAGCCGTAATCGTGCAGGTAAACGCCGGTGCCGGTTGAAATGAGCCAATTAGCCATAGCTGACGGCAGTTTGCGGGTGAGGAATGACTTGAACCCCTCCTGCCAGCGCTCGACCCGCCAACCGCTGACGACATCGTAGCCCTCGTCGATCTTGGTCAGCAGCTTGGGGATATCGGCCGGGTCATTTTGCAGATCGGCATCCATCGTGATGACGATTTCGCCTCTGGCCCGGTCGAAACCGGCGGCAAAGGCCGCGGTTTGCCCAAAATTCCGCCGGAAACGAACCAGCCGGACTCGCTCGTCCTGATCTCGCAGTTTTTTCAATTCGACAAAACTGGCGTCGCTGCTGCCGTCATCCACACAGATGATTTCAAAGCTCCGGCCGGTCGCCTCCAGGGCCGGCAACAACTCCGGCAAGAGGTGGGGCAGACTTTCTTCCTCGTTGAAAATGGGCAGAATGATGCTGAGTTGCGGATTCATACTTGGTGTCAATGGTTAACCTGTTTGGATAATTTAACGTTTAAGGCTCACTCAATATTTGTTTTTGTTTCCGGCGCCGGGGCGCGGTCAGTTGCCACCGCCCGGGCGCTGCGGATCAAGTAGATTATGCCGCCGATAATACCGGTGCAGACATTTCCCAGCAGGTAGACCATCAGCGACATGGCCACGGCTATCTCCGGCGGCACCCCCACCTGACCAAACAGTTGGCGATAGGCCCCTTCGCGCACGCCCAGTCCGGCAAAACTGATCGGGATGAGCAACACCAGTGAGGTGATCGGCACAAAAACGGCGTATTGGGCCAGGCTGGCCTCGGCGCCCAGAGCCAGGCCAATGAAAATGTTCATAGCGATGAGCGATACATTGAACAACAGCGCCACCAGGTAGGCCCGTCCGAGCGCCGCCAGGGGATATCGCTGGAAAGACTCAAACAGGTTGCCGATCCATTTGATTTGCGTGGCCCGGCGGAACAGGCTCCAGCGCTGCAGGGCCAGGTAGAGGCGGCGATTTATCAGCACCAGGCCGCCGACCAAACCACCCACAAAGATGGCTACCGTGAAATAGGCTACCGCCGGTGGGATCGACCCCCAATCGAACAGCAGAGCCAGCAGGGCAATCGCCTGCAAAGCCGACAGCCCCAGAAAGCGATCGACCAGTACGCTGGTCACTGCGTCTGAGCCGCGCTCGCTGTGGCGGTTCAGTTCGAGCATCCTGATAGCGTCGCCGCCCAGGCCGCTGGGGAGCAGGTTGTTGAAAAGAAAGCCAATGAAGTAGATGGCGGTCAGTTCCCCCAGGCCTACTATGACTCCAATGGCATCCAGCAAGATCTTCCAGCGCCAGGCCCGGATGACCACCCCCACCATCATCATCACGAATGCGGCCAGCAGCCACCAGGGATCGGCCTGCCGCACCACGCCCAAGAAAGCCCGCAGATTGATCGTGCTGAAAATATAAATCAGCAGTCCCAGGCTGACGGCAATTTTTAGAAAATTGAGCAACTGTTTACGGTTCATAGAAAGGGTTCAAATGGCAGGTTGCAAGTCGCAGGGAGCAGGTGACAGGCCGCAGGTCTTACGCTCTACGCTCTACGTTCTACGCTCCACGCTTTACGCTCTACGCTCTACGCTCTCCGCTTCCCGTTCCACACTTTACACTCCCCCTCTCCGTTGCCCTGCTACTTTGCTTCAATAATCCGATGATACTTCTCCAGAGCTTCCGCCCATTGACCGGTTTCAACCAGGGCCGCGGCTTCGTCGGCAATCGGTCCCTGCCAATCCAGATTGAAGGCGACAGCCTGCCGGTAGGCTGCGGCCGCAGCCGGTAAATTGCCGACCAATTCCTGCGTTTCGGCCAGAGCCAGAAAACCATTGACCCAGCCGGGAAACAGCTCGACCGCTTTTTGGTAGGCGTTGATCGCCTCTTCTGGCCGGCCGGCGGCGACGAGCGTATCGCCCCAGGCCCGCAGCGCGGCAGCCTGGGCGGTGCGCGGGTCCGGGTTGAGGACTCCCTGCGCTTCCGCCGCCACCGCCCAGGGATAAGCGGCCTCAACCGCCTGCCTGGCCAGGTCGAGCACGGCGGCGGTTAGCAGGTCCGGTTCGTATACCGGCACGGTTGGCTCAGAAATGACCACGCCACTGAAAACGATATTTTTGGTAACCGGCGACTCAGCCGGGGTAAAACGGTTGACCGCCCAAATCCGGCCGCCGCTGGCCCGCAGCGACTCGACGCGACGCTCAATATTAGTCACCATGACGGCTGGAGTCAAAAGTTGGGCCTGGCCGCGGTAGTAATAATCGATGAAGCGGCCTTCGTCCCAGAGCGGGCCAATCAGGATCAGGTCGGCCGGGGTGGTGTTCTCATCCAGATAGGCCGCTGCGCTGCGCCAGTCTGGCTTGGTTTGTTGGTAGATACCCACGGTCGCGACAAAGGAGAGGCTGGTCAAAATCCAGATGAAATAGGTTGACAGGTTGGCAGGTTGGAAAGATGGAAAATTGGCGCTTATAAGGCCACTGCTAGCGACCACGGCATAGCTGCTGACGCATAGAT
>CAYZHI010000259.1:0-5422 GCA_964477335.1 uncultured Caldilineaceae bacterium
TCAGTATCTTTGAGTTTGGTGATATCCCGGTTCATGCCCACCAGCCCGATGATCTTACCCTGGTCATTGTAAAATGGTACTTTGATGGTCAGCACCCAGCGAGTCGTACTGGTTTCATGATCAAAAATTGGTTCTTCGTGCAGAATGAGGGGCTCACCGGTCTGGAAAATTTGCTGTTCATTGGCGAAATATTGTTCGGCCAATTCCGGCGGCGAAAAGTCGAAATCGGTTTTGCCGATCACTTCCTCCGCTGTTTCTGCGCCTAAATGACGTCTGGTGGCCTCGTTGATCAGCAGAAAGCGGCTCTGGGTGTCTTTAACGTAGATAATATCGGGCAGATTATCAACCAGGGCGCGCAGTAAGTTGTGTTCTTCCACCAGGGTGGAAGCAATTTCTTCATAATCACGGCCATCCGGTTGGGCGCGGGTCTTGGTTTGAGCCATGGCGGTTGGGTGTATGTTCAGCCGTTCTTCGGATTGGTGGTAAACACCGGGTAATGACAGCCCGGTTTGGCCGCGCTGGCTGAGGTCAATCAATACGGTCCGCAGATGGGGCTGGTCGACATCATCAGGCCCGGCGATGCTTTCCAGTTGCACAGCCAATTCATGCCCATCCGCCTGCACCAGCCTGATCTGGCAGCTTTGCGGCTCTTTCGTGGCGATAACTTGCTGACAATGCTGTTGAAAAATTTTTTGGCTGGCCTGAGTAAGGTAATCGGCGAAGGGCCGGTTGATCAAGCGGTCGCGTTCTGCGGCCAGCATGTTGGCTCCGGTAACATTGGCCATCATGATCAGCCCGTCTTGATCAAGCATAAAATAACCAACCGGGGCGTGATCGAACAAACCGGCCTGCATTTCAATCTGGTCTAAATTTACTTTTGAGTTCATCGCTGCACCATCTGACCAACCAAGCTTGATATTGCCACTGATGAATTCTACTTTTGGAACAGATTACAGGCAAAGTAGAGCCATCGCTTGGGGCTTCCGGCCAATTTGGACAGATCATCTCACCGCATCGTATGTGGCGACCAGGTGGGGCGCTGTAGAAAAATTTTTTCAAATTGCGGCTGGTTTCAGAATAGACTACAATGGCTCAGCATCAGCCCCTATGCCTACCCAGGAGACAAGAACAATGAACGCGAATCGCCCCAATTTCTTATTCATTATGGTCGACCAGCTGGCCGGCCCGGCCTTACCCTGTTATGGCCATCCGGTTGTGCAAGCGCCAAATCTCACTGCTCTTGCTGAGGGCGGCGTGCTCTTTGAGAGCGCCTACTGTAATAGTCCGCTGTGCGCCCCATCGCGCGCCTCTATGATGACCGGCCAACTCCCCTCCCGCATTGGCGCCTACGACAATGCGGCCGAATTTCCGGCAGAGGCGCCAACCTTTGCCCATTATCTACGGGCAATGGGTTACCAAACCTGCCTGTCCGGCAAGATGCATTTTGTTGGCCCGGACCAGCTCCACGGCTTTGAGGAGCGGCTTACCACCGACATCTACCCCGCTGATTTTGGCTGGACCCCCGACTGGAGCCAGCCCGAAGCCCGGCCCTCATGGTACCACAATATGTTGAGCGTGGTTCAGGCCGGACTATGCCAAACCAGTAACCAGCTTGATTTTGACGAGGAAGTGGTCTTCCACGCCGTCCGCAAAATCTACGATATCGCCCGCAACGACGATAGCCGGCCGTTCTGCCTGGTCGCCTCGTTTACCCACCCGCACGATCCCTTTGCCATCACGCAGACATATTGGGACCGGTACCAGCCCGACGACATTGATCGGCCGGCAGTTCCAGCGATTCCTTATGACCGGCTCGATCCTCATAGCCGGCGTCTCTACCACGTCTGCGCGATGGACCAGTACCAACAAACAGAGGCGCGGGTGCGGAATGCTCGCCACGCTTACTACGCCGCGATCAGCTATATTGACGACAAGGTGGGCCAACTGCTGCAAGCCCTCGCCGGCGCCGGCCTGAGCGATAACACCATCGTCATATTCGTGTCGGACCACGGCGAAATGTTGGGTGAGCGGGGCTTATGGTACAAGATGAATTTCTTTGAATGGTCGGCGCGCGTGCCCCTGATGGTCTACGCGCCCCGCCAGTTTGCCCCTCGCCGGGTCAGCCACCATGTCTCCCTGGTCGATTTGCTGCCGACCCTGGTTGAGCTGGCCGGCAGTGGCGCGCTTCCGGCGTATGCTGCGCCCATCGAGGGGCGCAGTTTGGTCCCGCTTTTGGCAGGCAACGGTTCCAGTTGGGATAATACCGTCGTAGCTGAATTGCTGGCCGAAGGCGCCATTGCCCCGCTGGTCATGATCCGGCGCGACCAGTACAAGTACGTGTACAGCGATCCCGACCCGGACCAACTCTACGATCTGACGGCCGATCCCCACGAACTACAAAACCTGGCCGGCCAACCCGAATATGAGGATATCCGCAGCGCCTTCAAGTCTGAGGTGATGGCCCGCTGGGATTTGCCGGCGCTCAATCAGGCCGTCCTGGCCAGCCAGCGTCGTCGCCGCCTGGTGGCCGAAGCGCTGATGACCGGTCGACATTCTTCCTGGGATTTCCAGCCATTTCGGGATGCCGCTCAACAATATATGCGCAACCATTTGCTCCTGGACGATCTTGAGCGTCGCGCCCGTTTCCCATCCCCGGAAATTCCTGAGCCTGAGCTGGGGAATAGTCCGGCGCAAGTTTGAGGAGTACGACCTTCTATGTTATACTTGTGGCAGTTCACGGTTGCGGGCAAATCTCTGGATGGCTCGTAACCGGTCATCTCTCAGCCTGAAATTGGCTCGCCCTTCATCCTCAATCGCCGCGCTTCACCTGATAAAGTCGTTAGGGCCATAGGTTACCGACAACATACAGCAATTTTTATTGTGTTGTTCAACCTGTCTATCCGGACAGTAAAGCCGTTTGTTTCTACCCAAAAAAGTAACATCGATCCAATAGGTTAGCAGTAATCTTTAGTTTTACCGAAAGGAGGTGGTGAAAACCTAACCGGTCTGCCCTTTACGGTTATTTTGTCATTTGGTTAATTGGCCAATTCTGAACTGAAATTTGCAGGACTATTTCAGATAGTCCCAACTAGTCTAAAAAGGAGTGAGAGTAATGAAACGTCTGTTCATTTTTCTGCTAGTTATGGTCGTGTTTGGTCTGGTCGCGGCGCAGTGTGGGGCTGCGCCTACCCCGGAAACGGTCACGGTGGTTGAAACGGTCGTGGTGAAAGAAACGGTCGAAGTCGAGAAGGAAGTAATCAAAGAAGTTGAGAAGGAAGTCATTCAAACGGTTGAGGTGATCAAGGAAGTCGAGGTGCCGGTCGAATCAACCGGGCCGCAAGGAACGCTGCGGGTAGCCCTTTCCATCTTCCCGAACTCGCTGTTCTTGCCGCTGACCGATGAGCGTAACGCCGATAATGCCGCCTCGCAGCTCTACGACAGCCTGGTGTTTATGGATCGAGAGGGCAATATCACCCCGATGTTGGCCGAAAGTTGGGATGTCTCCGAAGACGGCGCCACTTACACCTTCCATTTGCGCCAGGGCGTCACTTTCCACAACGGTGAACCGTTTACGGCCGATGATGTCATCGCCACCTGGGAATATGGCAAAAGTGAGCAGAGCAAGTGGCCGGATAAGTACACGTTGGTGACCGCGGTCGAGAAGGTTGATGACTACACCGTCAAAATCTCTACAGAATCCGCCAACCCGCTGCTGCTGCCGATCATCCACGACTTTTGGGCGATAATCCCCAACGAGTATATGGCCGAAGTTGGACTTGAGGGCTTCCAGGAGCACCCCATCGGCACCGGACCTTTTATGTTCGTGGAGTGGGAAAAGGGCGACCATATCACTTACGAGGCTAATCCCAACTATTGGCGGGAAGGCTATCCCAAGCTCCAAACCCTTATCTTCCGTCCCATCCCCGAATCGGCCACCCGCGCTGCGGCCATCCAGACGGACGAAATCGACATCGTTGGCCGCCTAACCGCCGAGGAAGCCAAGGATTTGCTGGGCGTCGAGGGCATTGCCGTGATCAAGTATCCGGTTACCCGTATCTTTTATATCGCTTTTAACAACCTGACCACCGGCGTTGGCCAGCCGACCATAGACCCGAAGGTTCGCCAGGCGATGAATTATGCCGTCGATGTGAATGCCATCATCGATGCCCTGTTTGATGGCTTTGGCCAGCCGGCGGCCGGTTTCATTGCCTCCAGCGAGTTGGGTTACGGCGCGGTTGAACCCTTTGGGTATGATCCGGAGAAGGCCAAGGAACTTCTGGCCGAGGCTGGCTACCCGGATGGTTTTGCTATGGATATGGCCTGTCCCGCCGGCGCTTACAGCCATTTTGAGGAGGTGTGTGAGGCCGTAGTGGGTTACCTGGGCGAGGTCGGGATCGAGGTCAACCTGGAAATCATGGAGTCCGGTCACTATTGGGATCTGGAAGCCAACAAAGAATTGCCGCCCCTTTTTGGCGATAGTTGGTCCGCCGACGCCGGTGAGGCTTATCGCCGGCTGACCGGCGCGCTCGGCGGTGAAGATGCCGCCTACGCCGCCTGGTCCGATCCAAAAATCCAGGAGTACCTGGCCAAGATTGGCTCAACAGTGGACCGTGAGGAGCGCAAAGCCCTGTATCAAGAGTTAGAGCAGTATATGCATGAGGACCCGCCCTTCATCTACCTGTACGAGCCAATGGCTTTTGAAGCCATCAGAACCAGGGTGCAAAATTACCAACCGGGTTCGGTTGAGGACTACTGGCTGTACCAAACCTGGGTTGTGCCTGAAGAATAGTTCAACCAAAAATATCAACCCAATCCTTCAGGTGAGCCTGATCTAACTTTGTCTCACCTCCAGCCAACCGGCGGTGGGAAGAGCGTCAATGGCGACGCTCCTCCCACCTACCTCTAACATAGGAAACACCCTTGTCGTATTTCAAAAGTGTCCGGTAGTGAATACTGAGCTTACCAAGGACGCAGCATGCAACGATACTTTCTGACCAAATTGTTGCAGTCTATCTTGCTTCTGTTCGGGGTGCTGTTGCTGGTTTTTTTTATGGTTCGCCTCACCGGGGACCCGGCCGCGTTGATGATGTCACGCGAAGCCACCCCGGAGCAGATTGAAGTCTTCCGTGAGGCGATGGGATTTAATCGCCCCCTGTATGTCCAGTTTGTCGATTTTATGAGCGGCGCCGTAGTGGGCGACTTTGGCAACTCGCTCCATTTCAAAACTCCGGCGCTGCCGCTGGTGCTGGAGCGGCTGCCGGCGACTGTGCAGTTGGCGGCGGTTGGTCTGTTGATAGCAATGGTCATCGGCATTCCGTTGGGATTGGTCGGTGGTTTCAATCCCGGCAGCGCTGTCGATTCGATTGGGCGCACCATTGCCCTGTTGGGCCAGAGCATCCCCAATTTTTGGCTGGCGCTGATC
>CAYZHI010000260.1:0-5404 GCA_964477335.1 uncultured Caldilineaceae bacterium
GGAGTACATCGACCGGGCCATGGCCCCCCTCCGGGCCGCCTTCCCGCCGCAGATGGTGCAGGTGATGGAAGAGCAGATGAGCGGCCCCTGCACCGCCGAGGTCGCCGCCTTTGACCGCTTTGTCGATTTCTTGGAACTGCCGACTCAAAATGGCCACGGCCAGCCGCTCGCTCAGTTCGAGACGGTCATCTTCGACACGGCCCCCACCGGCCATACCCTGCGCCTGATCGAACTGCCGGTGGCCTGGAGCCGCTCCATCGAGGAGGCCGAGCAGGGCAGCGGCCAGACCTGCATCGGCCCGGCGGCAGCCATTCAAGAGGCCAAGCACAAATATGAGCGGGCCGTTGCCACCATGCGCGATAGCGCCCAGACCCGCTTTGTGTTCGTTCTGCACCCGGAGGCCACTTCCATCAAAGAAACCCGGCGGGCCATTGGCGAGCTGGGCAAGTTGGACATCCACACCCACCAACTCATCGTCAATGGCCTTATTCCACCCGCCGAAGCCGCCAACCCCCTCTTTGCCGGGCGGCGGCAGATGCAACGCGGCTACCTGGCTCAGATCGAGCAGGAATTGCCCCTGCCCACCCGGCGAATGTCGCTGCTGGACGGCGAAATCAAAGGCGCTGCCCGCCTGCGTGAAGTGGCCCAAAGGTTGTTTGAGGGTCAGGTTGAGCCGGATTTGCCGGCTGAAGCCTCGACTCCACCAGCAGGCCCAAAAATCATAAATCGTAAATCGAAAATCTTAAATCCAACCTCGGCTATCTGGCCGCGGCTGCTCCCCAACGGTCACAACCGTACCCTCTTCTTTGCCGGAAAAGGCGGGGTGGGTAAAACCGTCGCCTCCTGCCTGACGGCCGTCTGGCTGGCCCGGCAGGGTTACAAAACCCTGCTGTTGACCACCGACCCGGCCGCTCACCTGGGCGATGTGCTGGGCGCGCCGGTGGGTGACGCCGTCGCTCCGGTTGAAGGTGTGCCCAACCTGTGGGCCACCAAAATAGATCCCAAGGCTGTGGCCGAGGTTTATAAAAAGCGTATCCTCGACGACGCCCGGCAGCGCGGCCGCCCGGTGGAAGCCATCAAGGTGATGGAGGAGGAGTTGAACTCCCCCTGCACCGAGGAAATCGCCGCCTTTGACCAGTTCATTGACTACGCCACCCAGGATGAATGGCAGGTGATCGTATTTGATACGGCGCCGACCGGTCACACCTTGCGTTTGCTGGAACTGCCGGTCGACTGGAGTAAGCAGTTGGATGTCAAAGTCTTTGCCTCGGTGGATACAGCAGTCGCCGACGACGTGGCCAAGCAGCGCTTTGGCCGGGTCATCGAGATGATGCGCGACCCCGACCGCAGCACCTTTGCCTTTGTGATGTACCCGGAGTCCACGCCGATCATCGAAGCCTACCGGGCCAGCCAGGAGTTGGGCACGCTCGACATCCCGACCGGGCTGGTCGTCGCCAACCTGGTCATCCCGCCGGAGCAGGCCACCACCCCCTTCAGCCGCGCCCGCCGGACGATGCAGGAAAGATACCTGGCCGAAATCGGGGAACGCTTCAATGTTCCGGTCCTGCAAATCCCGCTGCTGCCAAAAGAGGTACAAGGGCTGGAGATGCTAACCAAGTTGGCGGAGACAGTCTATCAAAATGGGCAGGCAACATTAATGGGGCCAAACCATCTACAAAATTTTCGCCAAATTGAGGTAGATAGAATTGGATACTGACTCATTGGTAAGCCGATTGTCGCTAACAATTTCTCCTCCGTCGCTCGACGACACCGCCAGCGACTGGGCGCGGGTTGAACAGGCTTTGAGTTCCCACCTCGACGGTCGTCCGGCCGAACCATCGCTGCCTATGCTGCGTGAATTGGGCGCTGCCTTACGACGCGGCGACTGGCGCATTGCTGTAGTCCTGGCCGATATTGGCCATGCCTGGCGCGTCGTGCGGGTTGTCCCCCAAGCTGAAACAGCGCTGCTAGTCGGTCTGGCCATCGACCTGGGCACGACGACGGTCGCGGCCGAGTTAGTCGACCTCGAAACAGGCGTGATTGTGGCTTCACAGCAGACTTATAACAGTCAGCGCCAATTTGGCCCCGATGTCACCACGCGGATGATGGTTGCGGAGCAGGCCGGTGGCCTGGCGACCCTGCGTCAGGCTGCGCTGGACACGTTAAACAACCTTATCACCATGCTATGTGCTGAGGCCAACATTGCGGCAGAGGAGATTGTCGCCGCCGTTCTGGCCGGCAATACCATTATGCAGCACCTGCTGTTAGGTTTGAATCCGGCCACGATTCGGCGTGAACCTTATGTGCCAGCCTCAACCAGCTACCCAATTCTGGATGCGGCGCTGGTAGGGCTAAAGATTAACAACGCCGCGCCGCTCTATCTGCTGCCGGCAGCCAGCGGTTACGTTGGTGGCGACGTGATTGCCGATTTACTCGCCACCCAGCTTCCAGATGACGAACCGCTTTCGATTTTGATTGACATTGGCACAAACGGCGAAACCGTCCTGGGTAACCGCGATTTCTTGATGGCCTGTTCCGGTTCGGCCGGTTCTGCCTTTGAGGGCTGCGGTCTGGAATGGGGCATGCCGGCGCAGCCGGGCGCCATTGATCGCGTCTGGGTGAAAGATGGTCGCATCGGTTACCGTACCGTAGCCGATGCCCCGGTACAAGGGATTTGCGGCTCCGGCCTCATCGACGCTCTGGCTGAGTTCTTAGAGGCCGACGTGATTGACCGCAGCGGCAAAGTGAATCTGGCCGCGGCGGGAACGCGTCGCCGCGAAGGACATCCCGAAGTGGTCATTGCCCCGGCAAGTGAGACGGCTATGGGCCGTGACCTTACCCTCCGGCAAGGAGACATCGAGAATCTCATTCGCGACAAAGCGGCGTTGTATGCCGGCTCACGGATTTTGCTGGCTAACGTCGGGTTGACTTTTGACGAGGTGGCCCGGATCTTTATTGCCGGTAATTTTGGCCAATCGCTCGACGTCGAACAGGGGGTGCGGATTGGCCTGCTGCCCGACATCCCGCGCCAACGTATTCACTTTATTGGTAACAGCGCCCTGGCCGGGGCGCGAGCGACCCTTTTAGCGCGCTCCGTGTGGCAACGCGCCCTCGAAATAGCGCCAGCCATCACCTGCCTGGAGTTGACGACCGAGCCGCGCTATTTTGATGAATATACGGCCGCGCTTTTTCTGCCCCACACCAATCTAGCGTTGTTTCCCTCAGCCAATACAAATTAAGGAGAAACTGATGATCCAATTATCACCTACCCCAACAGAAATAGAAGTAACCGAAGCCCAGGTACAGAGTGCGATCCGCACCTTTGCCCAGGCCCTGGCCGAGTCGCCCCAATTTCAGGCCTTTGAGCAGGCCGCCGACCGTTTCCGGCAGGATGAAACGGCTCAAAGCGCCTTTCAGGCTTACCGCGCCAAACAGCAGTCGTTACAGGCCATGTTGATGCTCAACGCGGTTGGTTCTCAAGACCGGGCCGAGCTAACCCGCCTGTACCAGACCTTTAGCGCTCAGCCGGCTACCGTGGCTTACATGGAAGCCCAAGAAGAGCTTACGACTCTGTGCCAGGCCGCGGCCAATCTACTTTCCGAGCGACTGGGCCTGGATTTCGCCGCGACCTGCGGGCCGGGCTGTTGTTAACCATCACTATTCGATTGAAAAGATTTAGCCCTATAGCTTTGGACTCAGGAGAAACCTATGACTACTGACTCTGTAATACTCCCCCCGGCAGTGTTGGTGGCAGTCGAAAGATTGGCCACCACCCTGGCCGGCGCAGAACCCATCGCCGCCTACTGCCAGGCCAAAAAATGTCTCGAGGCTGACCTTGACGCCGGTGAACTGCTGGAACGTTTTCAGTCCGTTCAGGCCGATCTGCGGGTTCGCCAGGCTCGCGGTACGATCACCCAGGCCGACGTAGACCGTCTGCGCACGCTACAACGGGCCGTGCAGTCCAACCGGCTCATTATGGATTATGCCGAAACGCAACAGGCCGCCCTGGCCTACCTGCCGGAAGTCAATCAGGCAATCAGCCAGCTACTTGGCTTTGATTTTGCCGCTCTGGCCGGTCGGGCGAGTTGTTGAGATGTTAGCCGGAAAGAGTGTGGTCATTGGCATTACCGGCGGGGTGGCCGCTCATTACCTGCCGGAACTGATCGGCCAGTTGCGCTTTCGCCATCTGGCTGCCGTATACGCGGTGATGACGCCCGCAGCGGCCCGTTTTGTTTCCCCGCTGACTGTGGCCGCGGCGGCCGGTACGCCGGTGTGGCAAGATATTTTTGAGGGTGTGGAACAGGCCCCGCTGGTTCATATTCACCTGGCCCAACTGGCCGATCTGGTGCTGGTCGCGCCGGCCACCTTTGACTTCATCGGCAAAGTGGCCGCGGGATTGGCCGATGATGCCGTCTGCCTGTTGCTGGCGGCCACCACCGCTCCGGTGCTGCTGGCGCCGGCGATGCACGATACGATGTGGGCCAACCCGATTCTCCAACGCAATCTTGAAACGCTCAAAAGTGTGGGTTATCAAATTGTACCGCCGGAAACCGGTCTGCAAGCCAGCGGCGACATTGGCCCAGGTCGAATGGCTAACATCAGTACGATCTTGACCGCGCTCAGCGAAACAGCCAAAACGATACCGGACAAACAGCAGGAGTAACTAAACTATGCCGTTCTACGATTTTCATTGTGACGAGTGTCAGACCAATTTCACCATTCGGGCTTCTTTCAAAGAAAAAGAGGCCGGTTTAGAACCGGCATGCCCGCAGTGCCATCATAAAAAGACCCGGCAGGTCATCACGGCCGGTTTGTTGATGCGGAGCAGCGAGGGCGCCGTCTCCTCTGTCCCCGTCTGCGGGCCGAATGCCGGGCCGGGCTGCTGTTAATGAACCCGCTCAACGTCGTCCAAATTGTCGGCGCGCCGGTGGCTTGCAGCGATGGAGTCAAGGAGGCCTGGCGCGAAATCGCCGCTTTGGCTCAAACGCAATTGAGCCGCCGGTTTGGCGATACGGTCCGGGTGGACTATTTTGACCTGTTCGAGCCGGGCTACCCACCTCTCCCGCCCGAGACGCAGTTGCCTGTTGTTTTCATTAATGGGCAACTCTTCAGCAGCGGCGGTAAAATTTCTATACCCGCTATCCGCAAACAATTGGAGATCCTGGTATAATCAAAATGATGGTTATAATTCGCTCCAATGGCCTGCAAACTGAGAATGCGGTATAATTTAAGGCGAAAATCTAATCATTGACCGGGGTGGCCAAAATGTGTCAATGTATCGGCAAAATTTACCCCCTTATCGGCGTACTGGTTATACTATTGCTCACCGGCTGCGGTGTCGCCCGGGCTGAACCGCTGCCCTACGTTGACCTGAGCCAGCGCGAACCGTTGCCTGCTGTAGCTC
>CAYZHI010000261.1:0-1489 GCA_964477335.1 uncultured Caldilineaceae bacterium
GCCTCTGCGGGTGGGCATAGGGATGCCCACCTACGGCAAATTTGGATGTACTGAGGCTACTTGCCCAGGCCTCGCCAGGCCAAACCCTGCGGTCGCTGGGCCGAGATGGCCCGGCCGGTTGGGGTAACCCGCCACTGCCAGTGGCCCCATTGACCGGGCCGGGCCTCGGGGCGATCCAGCAGGTCGCGGCTGATGAGATGATGGCTAACGCCCAAATTAGCCAGCAAAGCTTGCAGGCCGCTGGCGTCGCCAGGGGCGGCAAATGAGACGGGGTCCAGCAGTAGAACGGTGGCCACCGCGCCGCGCTGGAGCAGCGGCAGCAACGCCTCGACCCAGGCGCCGTTGCTTGATGGCGTGATGATAATGAGGCTGGACATCTGGCTGAGGACCGGCCGGGAGCGGGCCAATAGTTCCGCCAACGAGCGGGCGCCGGGATTGACCAGGGCCAGAGCCCGCAAAATCTGCTGGCGTTGGCCATCGCCGGGCTGCGGGGCCAGCCAGACCAGCTCGCGGCCAAAGGTAACCAGGCCGACCGACCGGCCCAGTCGCAACCCCCGGTCGGCCAGGGAGGCGGTCAGGATGATGCCGTGCTCGGCGGTCGAGTCAAAGCCCTGGCCGGCCTGGACTTGCTCGTCCAGATCGAGAAAAATCCACCAGTCGCCGGACGGCATGCTGTCGAATTGGCGCACAAACAGAGCGTTGTGGCGGGCCGAGGTGGGCCAGTGGATCCAGTTGACGCTGTCGCCGGGGTAGTAGGGCCGCACTCCACTGGCGCTGACAGTCCGTTCAAAGGTGTTGGCCCGGGTGCGACCTTCGCCGGCCCGGCCGCCGGGGGCCACCTCAATGGCTGGTAACGGTACGATGGGTGGGGTCACCGTCAACGGGGTCGATGCGGGGTAGTGGAGAGTGACCGTAAAGAGACCAAAGGGGTCGCCGCTGCGAAGGGTGGTGGGGCCGAGGGTAAAAACGCCCCGGTGATTACAGACCCCTTTGGTATACCAGCGGTTCTGGCTGTTGCTGCCAACGCCGGTGGCCCGGCTGGCCCGGTAGTCCGGTACGGTGGAGTGATCGATAATCTCCACCCACAGCGCGGGTATGCCGCCTTGATTGGTCAGGGTGAAACGCTCTTCCAGTTGATCGCCGACGTGGGCCCAGCCAAAGCGCATCTCCCGTTCCAGGTGCAGGTTATAGGCCAGCGACCAGGCCCAAACATAGTTGGCCAGCCACAGCCCGCCCAGGCCAATCAACATGATCAGCCAGCCCTGATAGGGGGCGATGAGTTGCATCACCACCAATATCCCAACCAGCGCCGGTAACAGGCGGGAATTGGCCCGGAGTTGCGGCTTCGGCGGAGCGTTCATAGCTCGATGAACCTTGGTAGAGATGACCAACACTAATTTCTCCTCGTTCTGTAGGGGTTAGAATGATATTGAACAATCGGAGTCGAGGCGTTAGCCGGTAATTAAGCCCTGCAACCGGCTGAAGCCTC
>CAYZHI010000261.1:1499-5385 GCA_964477335.1 uncultured Caldilineaceae bacterium
CCCTGACTCCAGTGGCATAAATTTTCCCCGGTGTTCAAAAAGTTATTGACCCTTCACGTTTCTCCTCGTTCCCCCGCTGAGCGTGACCGCGAAGCGTGGGAACGAGGAGAGTTTGGGAACGAGGAGAAGCGCCGGTCACCGTTGAGGCGCTTGCTCAGCCCGTTTCGATAGCCTTAACCAGCTCCCGGCAAAAGTCGGGAATATCGGCCACCACCCGGCCCCAGACCAGGTTGCCGTCGCGAAAGGCCGGCTCATCCACCCAGGCGGCGCCGGCGTTGACCAGGTCGTCTTTGATGCCCAGGCTGCCGGTAGCCCGGCGGCCCCGCACAATCCCGGCCGAGATGCCGACCAGGCCGGCGTGGCAGATCAACCCGACAATCTTGCCCTGTTCGTAAATCTGCCGGACCAGGCCAGTTACGGCCGGGTAGCGACGCAGCTTATCGGGCGCCCAGCCGCCGGGCACAACGATGGCGTCGAAGTCGGCGGCGCTGACCGACTCGGCGGCTGCCTGGCTGGTCGCCTCAAGGCCGTTTTTGCCCCGCACCGTCTTGTTGGCCGCCACGCCGACAATGGTCACCCGGGCGCCTTCCTCTTGCAGGCGCATCACCGTGACCCAAAATTCCAGGTCCTCAAAACCTTCTTCCAGCAGCATGGCAATTCTTTTGTCTTTAAGGCGCATGGTAATTCCTCCTAAAATATAGTAATCAGTGGTCAGTAATCAGTAGGCAGTAATCGGTGATCGATGTTAAGTTATTTTGCCACAGCCTGAAAATATGAGAAAATATAAATAGGATACGTTACTACTCGGGCATGTCATTTCGAGCGACAGCGAGAAATCTCTGAAGCCGTTGCCATAAAGGTTGGCGTTTGGTAAAAAGCGAGGCAAGTATGCCAAGTAACCTTGAATTTGGCTCAACTTACTCAGGGATTTCTCGGCCTATGGCCTCGAAATGACATGGGGCTGAGTGACTTATGTTTTAAGGCATAAAAATTCGGCTAATGAATCCGATTTCCGCTTTTTTTGTGCGCAATATTATCACGGTCTTTTTCTTTTACGGCCTGGCTTTTTTTGTGATGGGCGTCGCCCTGGCGCTGGCCAGCCGGCAGAGCTCGCAATTCCGTTTTGCGATGGCCATCCGGCCGCTGGCTGCCTTTGGAATTTTGCACGGCATGCACGAGTGGATCGAGATGTTTCAAAAGATGGGGGCGCTGACCAGCGGTTACAGCCCCAGCTTCTGGGATGAAGTGGCAAGACTGAACATTTTGGCGCTGTCATTCGTGATGCTGTTGCTGTTTGGGGTGACTTTGTTGAGTCCGCTCAATGTTAACCGTTGGCGTAACTATGGCGCAATAGGGGGCATGGCGACCCTATGGTTAGCCGGTTCGGCGGTGGTTATCTTAGCCTTTAAGCCATCGGCTGATGAGGCGCTGGCGATCACCGATGTTATGGCCCGCTATAGCTTGGGAATTCCCGGCGCCCTGGTCGGCACCTGGGCCTTGATGGCCCAGCAGCGGACTTTTCGTGAGCACGATATGCCCCAATTTGGCCGCGATCTGGTCTGGTGCGCGGCGGCCCTGTTCCTGTATGGGGTCATCGGCCAGCTCTTTGTGCGTGAAACCATCCTCTTTCCTTCGAACCTCATTAACAGCGCCCTGTTTTTGCAATGGTTTGGCATTCCGGTGCAGCTTTTCCGGGGAATTATGGCCGCTCTGCTGACCTTTTTTATGGTCCGGGCGCTCAAAGTGTTTGAGTTGGAAAATCAGCGGCGGCTGGATGTGGCCAATCAGGCCAAACTGCAGGCTCAGACGGCAGCGCTGCAGGCTGAACGGCAGATTAGCCAGGAGATGGAACGGCTGAACGAGGAGCTACGGCTGACGACGCGGGAATTGTCGCTGCTGCTGGATTTGTCGAACGTGCTGGCTACACCGATGAGTCTGAATGAGCGGCTGCATCGATTGCTGCAAAAGATTGTGGAGAGCCTCAGCTTCCCTGAAGCCGGGCTAATTCTGCTGACCGGTCGCGAGCCTGGCGAGTCGCTGGAGGTGATGGGGGCGGCCGGCTTTTCAAGCCAGGCTGATGGGGCCGAGTCGCGTTATGAGCTGGCGCGCGAACTGGGGGAACGTTGTGTAGCCAGCCGGATGGCCATGTGCCGCCACCTGGATGGCCAGGTGATCGAGTTTCCATTGGAGGAGATGTTGCAGCGCCAGGAATGCCGGGAGTATCGTAGCCCGACGGTGATGATCAGTTTACCACTGACAGCTCAACAGCAGGTGATCGGGGGTCTGGTGCTGGTGCAGCCGGAGAGTTTGGATCGGAACCTGCTCTTTGACGAATTGAAGCTGATGGTGGCCATTGCCCAACAGCTTGGGCTATCGATTGAGAATGCCCGCCTGTACCAGGAGGCCCAAAAGCGTGAAAAAAAGTTGGCCGAACTGTTGCATCAGGTTGTCGGCGCTCAGGAAGCGGAACGGAAGCGAATTGCCCGCGAGCTACACGACGCCACCGGCCAGTCGCTAACGGCCATTGCCCTGGGGTTGCGGGGCGTCGAAAATATGCTAGCGGATAATGCTCCGGTTATAACCCGGCAAATTAGCGAGCTGCGCTCGTATGGCACCCATGCGCTGGGTGAGTTGCGCCAGATCATCGCCGACCTGCGGCCATCGCAACTGGATGATCTGGGGCTGGTAGCGGCTTTGCAATGGTATGTGCAAGAGTTCAAGAAACGGTATTCGATCCAGATCGATTTTATTATTGAAGGCGAACCGGTGCGGCTGCCTTCGGAATATGAGACCGTGTTGTTCCGCATTACCCAGGAAGCGCTGACCAATATTGCCAAACATGCCCATGCCTCCTACGTGTCGGTGAGGCTGCAAACCAGCCCGGCCCAGATTTGCGTGATGATCGAAGACGATGGCTGTGGTTTTAATCCTGAAGAGGTGCTCAATGACGAACGGCGACAGGCTGGCTGGGGCTTGTTGGGCATTCAGGAACGGACGATGTTGTTGGGCGGAAAGTATGAAATCGACTCGGCCCCGGGTCAGGGGACGTACATTCGGGTGAGTATACCTTTAAAGATGGAGATAAAAGATGGCAAAGATACGGCTGCTGCTGGTTGACGACCATGAAATTGTCCGGGCCGGGATCAAGATGCTGTTTCTGGCGGAAAAAGATATGGAAATTGTGGGTGAGGTTGGCAGCGGCGCCGCAGCCATTGCCGCAGTTGAGGAACTCAAGCCGGATGTGGTCATTATGGATGTGGCGATGCCCGGTATGACCGGTATCGAGGCCACCCAGCAAATCAAAAAAGCCTGTCCCGATACGGCGGTGCTGGCGCTGACGATGTACGAGGATGAGCAATACTTCTTTGAAATGTTGAATGCTGGCGCCTCAGGTTACATTCCCAAGCGGGCCGCGCCGGACGACCTGGTTTCGGCCATTCGAGCGGTCAGCCAGGGCAATGTGTTTCTGCACTCTACCCTGGCCAAATTTTTGATGAAGGAAATGGCCGTTCATCCGGCCGATGTCGAGCCGGCGGCGGTGGAAGAGTTGACGCCGCGGGAACAGGAGGTATTGACCTACATCGCCGAAGGGTATACCAATCGCGAGATTGCCGAAGCGTTGGTCATCAGTATTAAAACGGTTGACCGGCACCGCGAAAATATTATGCAGAAGCTCAACCTGCACAGCCGGGTGGAGTTGGTGAAATATGCTATCGAGAAGGGGCTGATCTCGGTTGGTTGATCCTCTCCGGTGAAAACGGTAAACAGTTATCAGTAGTCAGTGAACAGTTGAACTGACCACTGACCACTGATAACTGACCACTGATAACTGATAACTGACAACTGATAACTGTTCATTCTCGTCACCGTCCCCTTGCGACACCCC
>CAYZHI010000262.1:0-5351 GCA_964477335.1 uncultured Caldilineaceae bacterium
CCGGGTCCCATTGCGCCCACAAAATGTTTAACTCCGTTACCCCGGAAGGCTCGGCCGGAGCCGCTTCCTCGGCCGGGGCGGCCTCTTCGGCGGGCGCGGCTTCTTCAGCCGGGGCGGCTTCTTCGGCGGGCGCGGCTTCTTCTTGCGGTTGCTCCGGCGCCGGGGTGGCTCCTCCGCCGCCACAGGCAACCAACATCAGCATCAAGACCACCAACAGACTTATTGACCAAAATAGAGTTCTTCTCATCTTTGTTCCTCCTTGAACTACTCCACACTAATACGAATTTTTTTCTACTAGAGTTTGATTAGAATCTGTCAGCGAGATTATTAACTGAGTAGACGTGTCTTCACCTCCTTATTTAAGCTAATGTCTAACTAAAATCGATTCAGCTAACATATTTTGGCGGGCGATAGTACCAGGTTGGGTCAAAATAGCCTGGTAAACCATGGCTACTCCCCCCATTACACAGGCATCAACGCCGTGTCTGGCCAGAACCACCTCGGTTCGAGCCGTGTGATCATGCCATAACAGGACCCGCCGCTGCAATTCCTCGTAAATGGGGGGCAGTAGAAAGTCGCCGGCCAGGCTCAGACTACCACCTAACACCACCAGGTCGGGATTCAGGGCATTGATGAGTGAGGCCAAGCCAATACCCAGATGATGCCCCACCTGCTCTAGGGCTTTAAGCGCTACTTCATCGGCACTGGAGGCAGCCTCGACCACCAGCGGCACCGTCAATCGGCTCAGGTCGCCGGCCGTCAGATCACTTAAGAGACTGGGCTGGCCTTTGTCCTCGATGGCTCGCCGGATGTGCCGGAACAACGCCAATTGGCTGACCTGAGTTTCCCAGCAACCGCGATTGCCACAATTACACAGCTCACCGTCGGGATCGGTAGTCATATGGCCAAACTCACCCCCAAAACCGGTGGCGCCGCTAACCAACTGCCCATCCCTGACAATGCCGCCCCCTAGCCCCACCCCGGCGCTAACATACAACACCTCGCCGTGGGCCTGAGCTGCGCCAAAATAGTATTCGCCCAGGGCGGCCATCTTGGCCTCATTGTCAACAAACACCGGCAATTCAAAGGTTCGGCGCAGTATAACCCCCAACGGGACATTCCGCCAACGCAGATTGGGCGCAAACAGCAAGTTACCGCTCTCGCGGTCAACCAGTCCCGGCACGCCCACCGCCAGGCCCAGCAGATTGCTGTAATCATTGCGACTGGCTTCTATTTCTTCGGACAACAAGGTCAAGGTCCGCTCGATGATCGCCTGTTGCTCCAACCTGCGCGAAATGGTCTCTTTACGTCGCCGCAGTACCTCCGTAGCAAAATTCACCCGAATCACCGAAATGTAATCAACGCCGATCTCACTGCTGATAATGCAGCCAGCTGCGGGATTAAGCTCCAACAAGACGGCCGGACGGCCTGTGCCAATCGATTCAAAACCAACTTCGCGGATGAATTGATGTCCAATGAGTTCCTGCACCAGGCTTGAGACGGTGGTTTTATTCAAACCCGTCATTTCGGCCAGGGCTGAACGGGAAATAGGCGCATGCTCGCGTAAACGATGCATAATGGCTGAGAGATTTATTTCACGGACTAACGCTTGATTGCCGGTACGGTAGCGAGTCTGCGCCATTGCCAGCTGCTTGACCTCAGAGAAGATAAAGAGGAATTACAACCCAATTAGTTTGTTGGGCCAACAAACTAAGCGGAGTTTAGCACAGGTCGATTTGTAAGTCAAGACTGGCAGAAACATTTTAAGCATCACTTAACCGGCAACTATGACTCGCTCTCCTGCTGCCGCCGCAGTTTGACCACCGTACTGGCCTCATCCAACTTGACATCAGCCCAGGTCAGGATAGCCCCGGCCGCGACCGGACGCACCACCTCGGCGCCCGGGGCCAACCCCACCGGCAACGCCCGTAACTCCCGCACCACCTCGGCCCGATCTATCACCCCGTGAAAGGTGTAACCGCCAAAGTCATCCAGCCTGTCGCCCGGCCGGAGCGCCCGTTTGGCCACAGCCATGATATCGGCCACCGGCTCGTCCCGCGGCGCCAGCGTAACCTCCCGGCGCAAGTAAGCCCGGGCAATCGAGATGGGCGCTTCCAAAAACCAGAGGTGATAGGGCCGGAAGAAAGTGAAATATTTACCCTGGCCCACTTTGAGATAGTTCAGGTCGGCCTGGATGCGCTCATCTTCGATCCGCACCGTCACAAAAACGCCGCCGGACATCGACGTGCCCTGCACAAAATCGACCACGCCGGGGAATTTGGTGATACCGCCATCCTCGGCCAGGGCAAACACTTGCGACACGGTTGCCAGGGTCGCTTCCGGGCCAACCATACCCCGCTGCATCGGCGCGCAGCCGGTGGCGTTGGCCGCACAGGCCATCTCGAACATCGTTTTGGTGCCGTCCACGTAAGAGGCCACCTGGTACGGATCTTTGTCCTGCTTTTTGGCCGACTCGGCCACCGTGTCCGGCGTAGCCGCCGGATTGAGCGGGTTGTTCTTACCCTTGCCGATGACGATGACCTCGTAGCCCAACATCGTCACAAAGTTGTACAGCTCCATCAGGCAGCCCGGCTCATCGCCGGAGGAGACGCTGTAGAGCAGGCCGGCCTGCCATGCCAGTTGCTTGAGCCTCCGGCCCACGGTCACATCGGCCTCGATATTGATCAGCACTACATCCTTGCCATGTTGGATGCCGGCATAGGCCATCTCGGCGCCGCTGGCCGGCGAGGGCGTGGCGTCGGTGACGATATCCACGGCTTCAAGCTGGGCCGCCAGGGTATAGGAGCCGGTAACTACTCGCTTGCCGGCGCGCATGGCGTCCATGGCCGGGCCGGGCGCGCCGGCTTCGACCACCATCTCCGCGGGGTAACCGGCCGCCAGAAACGCTTGCCGCGCCGCGGCCAAATCCTGATCGACCAGGACGGCCACTTCCATCCCCGGCACGTGTTTCATGGCGGTCACAAAACCGCTACCCATCCAGCCGGCCCCGCTGGCGCCGACCCGAATGGGCCGCCCTTCCGCTTCAAGTCTCAACAGTTCGTCGCGCATGGCCTACCCTTTCTTGGCCGTCACCGCGGCGCGGGCCGCAGCCACGATGTCGTGAGCCGTCAGGTGATATTTCTCCAGCAAATCTTCCGGCTCGCCGGAGTCGGTGTAACCATCGGCCAGGCCGACAAAACGCATCGGCACAGGGCAGCTTTCGGCGACAATCCGGGCGATGTTGCTACCCATGCCGCCGTGGATGAAATGCTCTTCGGCGGTCACAAGCGCCCCCGTTTCGCGGGCGGCGGCGACAATGGCAACATCATCCAGCGGCCTGACGGTGTGCATATCCAGCACTCGCGCCTCGATACCTTCACGGGCCAGCAGCGCCGCCGCGTCGAGCGCAGCCGCGACCATCAAACCGCAGCCAATGAGGGTAACATCGCCGCCCTGGCGGACCACGTTGGCCCGGCCAATTTCAAAGGGACAGTCGCCGTCAGGATAGATGTGCGGCATGGCCACCCGGCTGGAGCGCAGATAGACCGGCCCCACGTACTCGGCCGCGGCCCGGACCGCCTGGTGCATCGAGGCCGGGTCGCCGGGCACGAGGATGATAAAGGTGGGCAAGGCGCCGACCAAAGCCAGATCTTCCGGCGCCATAGCCGTGGCCCCGTCTTTGCCCAGGGTAATGCCGCCGTGGCTGCCCAACACTTTCACGTTGAGATTGGCGATAGCCACGGAAACCCGCAACTGGTCGTAGCCGTTGGCCAGAAGAAAGGAGGCCAGGCTGGAAGCAAAGGGGATGTAACCGCATGAGGCCAGGCCGGCGGCGATGCTGACCATATTGCTCTCGGCAATGCCGATGTTGTAGAAGCGGTCGGGAAACTCCTGGCGCACGGCTTTGGTATAAGTTGTCGAGGACAGGTCGCCGTCCAGAATGACAACTTTGTCATTTTGACGGCACAACTCGAGGATGGCGTCGCCAAAGACTTCCCGCATTCGTTTGGCCGGTTTGAGGCCGGCCAGTTCACCTAATTGCATAATAGTTCCTCCCGCGCTTTTTCGGCCTGTTGGGGGCTGAGGGCTTTGCCGTGAAAGGTGTAGTCGGCTTCCACAAACGACACGCCCTTACCCTTGACGGTGTGGGCAATGACGACCGACGGCTGCCCTTTGACTTCCCGCGCCGCGGTCAAAGTTTTGATCAGAGCTTGAATATCGTGGCCATCCACTTCGGCCACGCGCCAGCCAAAGGCGCGCCACTTATCGGCAAATGGCTCCAGCGACATCTCCCGGCTGACCGGGCCGCTTTCCTGGTATTTGTTGTAATCGACAATGGCGGTCAGGTTGTCGATCTTGAAGTGGGCGGCCGACATCGCCGCTTCCCAAATCTGGCCTTCCTGGCACTCGCCATCGCCCAGCAGGACATAAACGTGGAAGTTCAGCTTGCTGAGCCGGCCGGCCAGTACATGGCCTATTCCCACCGAGATGCCTTTGCCAAGCGAACCGGAGGTTGTTTCGATGCCGGGCAGCTTGGACTGCACCGGATGCCCTTCGGCCCGGCGATTGACGGTACGCAGGCCTTCCAGTTCAGCCCGGTCAAAGTAGCCGGCGTTGGCCAGCACCGTGTAGAAGATCGGGGCGGCGTGTCCTTTACTCAAGATGAAGCGGTCTCGTTCCGGCCAGTCGGGCTGGTCGGGGCGATAGCGCAAGACCCCGCCAAAGTAGAGGGCGGTCAGAATCTCCACGGCTGAATACGAACTCGAGACGTGCCCCGAAGCGACTTTGGTGGTCACCTCCAGGACTTCAAGTCGAAGTTGGCGGGCCTTTTCTTGCAAGGCTTGTGGATCGGTAATAAGAATTTTTTCGAGCATAAGGTCTCCTTGTTCAAAAAATTTTGTTACTGCTCAGGTTTTTCAACTTGGGGCGCTTTTTGGCCGGGATTAGTGGATGAGGGGATTTTTTGACAATATTTTTCCCCAAATCTCCCAATCCCGGCAAGTTTTGGCACATTTAACAAAAAGTCTGCCCAGTTACACGATTTTCAAGAATTCTTCTACCGCTGCGGCCGTTGGCAGGGAGGGGATGACGCCCAGTTTCAAGGCGGTCAGCGCGCCGACGGCGTTGGCATAACGCAGTACCTGGCGCAGTCGCGCCGCCGTAAGCTGATCCCGCCAGTCGCCGCCCTGGATGAACTGCCAATGCAGCCCGGCGATAAAGGCATCGCCGCAGCCGGTCGCATCGACCGTGTCGACGGTGAAGGCGGGCACGTACTCCCCGCCCTCGGCGCTTTGGAAGTAACTGCCGCCCGGTCCCAGGGGGCCCACAATCAGCCGGGGGCCGTAAACCAA
>CAYZHI010000263.1:0-5331 GCA_964477335.1 uncultured Caldilineaceae bacterium
GCATTGATCCTCCTGCCCGAAACCCGGCGCTTTCGTGAACGGGAAACCGGCCAGAACACCGCTGCAAGTTTGCCGCCGGTCAAGGTGAGCCGCCAGGCCGAGCTATTCTCTGCGGTTGCCCTCTTGGGACTCAACCGGTTGTTGGTCGCCGGCATGTTAGCGTCGACTTTTGGCCTGTTGCTGCTGGCCCAACTGGGCAAGTCGGTTGAGTTGGCCGGTCACACCGTGGGGGTAGCTACGTTAACGGGCTTGGGACTGGGCAGCCAGAGCCTGCTGGCGATGGCCGCAGCGCCGCTGATGGGCGGGTTATCGGATCGGGTGGTTAGCCGCTGGCAGGTCGCGGCCAGCGGGCTGTCGCCGGGTGTAGCCGGGTTTGGCTTGATGGCGCTGGGATCGCCAGTAGCCATTTTGGCCGGGTTGCCCCTGGCTGCAATTACCAGCGGCAGCAACCAGAGCCTGTCGACGGCCATTGTGGGTGACCTGGCCGGTCACGGCCATCACGGCCGCCAGTTGGGCTGGCTCTTCACCATCGGCGATCTGGCCAGCGCCATTGGCCCACCACTGGCCTATGCACTCATCCCCTGGCTGGGTCTGAGCCGGCTGTACGGGCTGGCGGCCGGTTTATTGGGCCTAATGCTGCTGGTGGCAGGCCGCTGGGCGATCAAAGGGCGGATCAACTAAATAGTAACTTTATTTAATTTCAGCCAACAGGAGGAAAATCTATGCGATCTCGTTTTAGCTGGTTAAAAAGCGGCGCCTCAGTATTTTTTGTATTGATTGTCATCATCATTGTACTGGGCGTGCTGATGTCATTTTTTAGCCAATTCTTCTACCTGTTTGAGCGAGTGGAAGAGCAGGAAGTGGGGGTTCAGTTTGAAAGCGGCCGGATCGTCGATATCGTTGGGCCGGGGGTCTACAACGATTTTGGCTTCTACGTGGAACTAAGAAGAATTTCCAGCCAGGCCATCCCCTTCGACGTGCAGGACGATGAGATTATCACCAAGGACAAGCAGCGCATTGGCCTGGTGGTCAGCGGCGACATCTTCCGGCCCAACCTGGCCCAAAAAGATGTGTTACTGCAAAAGTGGGCCGAGTATCGCAACATCTTTCTGGACGACGCCCTGGCCCAAAGCCGGGTGCAAGATTTGGCCAAACAGGCGATGAAGGTCTGCGTGGGTGACCGCAATTTTGACGACAATGTGGTCGGCACGGCCCGGGATGAGTTACGCGCTTGTATCGACAGTGAATTGAGCGATCTGGCGGCGAATTTTGGTCTGCAAATTGAAAACGTGGTGGTGCCTAATGTCATCCTCTCCCCGGAGGTGCAGGCTGCCCTCGACGCCATTGTGCAGAGCCGGCTGGAAACCGAAAAAGCGGCCCAGGACAAATTGCGGGCTGAGGCCCAGGCGTCGGCTGAACAGGCCCGCCAGGAGGGTGAGATCAGAATCGAACAGAGCCGTATCCAGGAGCAGGCCCGCCAGGAGACCACTCTGGCCCAGCTTCAGCAAGAGAGAATCCTGGCCCAACGGGCCGTGATCGAGGCTGAACGGGCCAATGAGCAAGCCAGAGTTCAGGCCGAGCGAGCCGTAATCGAAGCCCAAAAGGCCAATGAGCTATTTGCAGCCGAGCAAGACCTGGCCATCAACCGGGCGCTGGCCGAGGCGGCCACGGAGAAGGCCAGAGCCGATCTGGCCCCCCAACTGGCTCTGGCCGAACTATACAGCCGCTATCCCGGTTTTCTGGAACTGCAGAAAGTACAGGCCAATGCCAATGCCCTGCAATCGACCGACAAGATCATCTTTACCCCGGAAGGGACCGTGCCCAACCTGGTCATTCCCGGCCCTGGCATCGTGCCGACGGTGAATGTTGAGCCAGCGGCGGAGGATCGCACGCCTGGCGGCCAATAATTCGGCGCCCGGCTTTTACCAACATTTGTCATTCGTCGAGCAGACTGCTATGATAGCAGGTCAGACCCGCCCTGAGCCTGTCTAAGGGGGCCTCCTGCCACAGACTCGGGAGGCGTAATGCAGCCAAAAGGATGATGAGAAGGAATTTACAACCATGTCTACCACTGAAACTACCACACCCGCCAACTTTATTGCCGAAATTGTGGAAGAGGATTTGCGCACCAATAAATTCGGCGGCCGCGTCCACACCCGCTTTCCACCGGAGCCGAACGGCTATCTGCACATCGGCCACGCCAAGTCGATCTGCCTGAATTTTGGCCTGGCCGAACGGTACGGCGGCAAGTGCAACCTTCGCTTCGACGACACCAACCCAACCAAAGAGGAAGAGGAATATGTCGAGTCGATCAAAGCGGATGTCCGCTGGTTAGGTTTTGATTGGGCAGAGCGAGAATTTTACGCCTCGGACTACTTTGACCAGCTCTACGACTATGCGGTCCAGTTAATCAAGGCCGGCAAAGCTTATGTCGACAGCCTGAGCGCCGAAGAGATCAGGGCCTATCGCGGCACCTTAACCCAACCGGGCCGTGAGAGTCCCTACCGCAACCGCTCCATCGCCGAGAATCTGGATTTATTCGAGCGGATGCGGGCCGGCGAATTCCCCGATGGCAGCCACGTGCTGCGGGCCAAGATCGATATGGCCGCGGGCAACTTGAATATGCGCGACCCGGTGATGTACCGTATCCTGCACGCCCGCCACCACCGCACCGGCGACAAATGGTGCATCTATCCGATGTATGATTGGGCCCACGGCCAGTCCGACTCCATCGAAGGGATCACCCACTCGATCTGCACCCTGGAATTTGAAGACCACCGCCCCCTGTACGACTGGTTCCTGGATCAGTTGGCTATCTACCATCCCCAGCAGATCGAATTTGCCCGGCTCAATATCAATTACACCGTGCTGAGCAAACGCAAGCTGCTGCGCCTGGTTACGGAGGGGTACGTGCGCGGCTGGGATGACCCGCGCATGCCGACTCTGTCCGGTTTTCGCCGCCGCGGCTTTACCCCGGAGTCGATCCGGGATTTTGCCGAACGGGTCGGGGTGGCCAAGGCCAACAGTATCGTCGATGTTGCCTTGCTCCAGCATTGCCTGCGGGAAGACCTCAATAAGCGGGCGCAGCGGGTGATGGCGGTCTTGCAACCGCTCAAAGTGGTGATTACCAACTACCCGGAGGGCCAGGTCGAGCAAATGGACGCGGTCAACAACCCCGAGGATGCCAGCGCGGGTACGCGGCCGGTGCCATTTTCACGAGTCATCTACATTGAACGGGATGATTTTCGGGAAGATCCCCCCAAGAAGTTCTTCCGGCTGGCGCCGGGCCGCGAGGTGCGGCTTATGCACGCCTACTACATCACCTGCACTGAAGTCATCAAGGATGAACAGGGTGAAATTGTTGAGCTGCGGTGCACGTATGATCCGGCTACCCGCGGCGGCGACTCGCCCGACGGGCGCAAAGTAAGGGGAACGTTACACTGGGTTTCGGCGGAGCATGCCGTCGAGGCCGAAGTTCGACTGTATGACCATCTCTTCACTAAGCCGGATCCCGATGACGTGGCTGAGGGGCAGACTTTCATTGACAACCTGAACCCTAATTCACTGGAGATTATGACCGGCTGTAGGGTGGAACCGATGCTGGCTAACGCCCCGGCCGGCAGTCGCTACCAGTTTCTACGGCACGGTTACTTCTGTGTCGATCCCGACTCGACGGCAGGCCGGCCGGTCTTTAATCGCACCGTGCCGTTGCGGGATACCTGGGCCAAAATCGAGCAAGCCCAGTAATAGACCGGCGTCAGGATTCGCAAAAACGAACAAGCCCTGCCTCCTGTTGAAGCAGGGCTTGTTGATTTTCGACCGCGGCTTGGCGCCAGTGGATCATTCTACCAGGTTTGGATGGCTCTGTTTTGAACCTACACCTTTTCACGCTTCAAATAAAGGGTGGACAATATTGCCTCAGCGTCGGCGGCATCGTTCGTGGTCACGGTGACCAGCTCCCAGCCGCTGTTGCCAACTCGCTGCAAGAATTCCCATAAGTCCGGGCAACTTTGCAGGGCGCCCGGCGTATTCGGCGGCAATTCACCTTGCCAGTGGCCATTGACAAAGGTAATCCGCATTATTTGTGAGGTACAGATCATATATTCAAATCTAACCATATCCCCTCGCTTGGCGTGACCGTTGCTGAATTCATCCGCTGAGTTTACCCTGAAATCAGCAAAGGTTCAAGTAACTGAGCGTGCTTGAGTGCAGCCAAATTTTTAGGTGACCGGCACCTGGCACGAGCCGGTCACCTTATCTGCCTAAAATTCTGGCCGCACCCACCCGTTTTACCTTTTGGGATTTACCCGGTATAATTTTTACAAACATTTTTATAAAAAAGGAGAGGATCATGCCCAACAGACTGGCTCAAGAGAGCAGTCCCTATCTATTACAGCATGCCAACAATCCGGTCGACTGGTACCCGTGGGGTGAAGCAGCGCTGGCCCGGGCCAAAGTGGAAGACAAGCCTATCTTTTTGAGCATCGGCTACTCAGCCTGCCACTGGTGCCACGTGATGGAACACGAAAGTTTTGAGGATGAGCAAACCGCCAGGTTAATGAATGAACATTTCATCAACATCAAAGTGGATCGGGAAGAGCGGCCCGATCTGGACACGATTTACATGGACGCTGTGGTGGCCCTCACCGGGCAGGGCGGCTGGCCCATGAGCGTCTTTCTGACACCCGAAGGTGTTCCTTTTTACGGCGGCACCTATTTTCCGCCAACGCCGCGCTACGGTATGCCCAGTTTTCAACAGGTGTTGCAGAGTGTGGCCCACGCCTATCACCATCGCCAGGAAGATATTGCTAAAAATGGAACCACGCTCCTGGCCCGGATGAAAACAGCCATTCCCTTGCAGTCAACCGGCGCCCTGGACCCGGCGGTGCCAGAGTTGGCCATCGCCAACCTGGCCCGCAGCTTTGACCAGGAGCATGGCGGCTTTGGCAACGCGCCCAAATTTCCCCAGCCGATGACCTATGATTTCTTGCTGCGGGCCTACCACCGCAACCGGCGTGAAAATGAGCTGGCGATGGTCGAACTCACCCTGCAAAAAATGGCTTGCGGCGGTATGTACGACCAAGTCGGCGGCGGCTTTCATCGCTATTCGGTCGATCGGGTCTGGCTGACGCCCCACTTTGAAAAAATGCTGTACGACAACGCCCTGCTGGCCCGGCTCTATCTGCACGCCTACCAACTTACCGGCAAACCATTCTATCGCCGGATTGTGACCGAAACTCTTGATTACGTACTCAGCGAAATGACCGATCCCGGCGGCGGTTTTTATTCTACCCAGGATGCCGACAGCGAGGGTGAAGATGGCAAATTCTT
>CAYZHI010000264.1:0-5328 GCA_964477335.1 uncultured Caldilineaceae bacterium
ATACACGAGTCGACCGGCGTGCCGTTTACCAGGACCGTGCAAATGCCGCACTCAGCCTCGTTGCAACCGATTTTGGTGCCGGTTAAGCCCAGGTCGTACCGCAAGACCTCGGCCAAAAAACGGGACTCCGGGACGTCCAGCTCTTTTGTTTCACCATTGACGATCAATTTTAAATTAGCCATTACGCTCTCCTTTCACCCTCAACCAAACCAACTGAGACAAATTGCAAATTAGAAATTGCAAATTAGAAGCAGCCCATTTGCAATTCCTAATTCCTAATTCCTAATTCCTAATTCCCTACATCCCCATCCCTTCCGGGATAGCCTGACCGGTGACAGCTCGCTCGGCGGCCTTGGCCAGAGTTTTGGGCAATTGCCCCCGGATCATCTCGGCCCGGTACTCGGCCGTGGCCCGGTGGCGGCTGGTGCGTAGCTTGACCTCGGCCAGGGCTACTTCGGCGGCCTGGGCAAAGGTCTCGGCGGTAGCCGGCTGGCCGGTGAGAAAGGCCATTGTTTTTTCGGCCAGGAAGGGCGTAGGTCCGGCCGGACCGATGCTGATCCGCGCCGCCGTAACCAGCCCATTTTCGACCTGCAGCCGGGCGGCCATCCCGATCATCGGCAGGGCCACGCCTTGCGGCCGCATCACCCGCCGAAAGGCCGACGCCTCGTTAGGGCCGGTTGGCCGGAAGCGCAGCCGGGTCAGCAAGGCGCGGGTCGAGTCAATTTTGCTTTCGCCGGGGCCGATAAAGGTTTCGGCTATGGGCAGCCAATTGGCGCCATCGGGCGTGGCAATTTCCACATCGCCGCCCAGGGCCAGCAGGCTGATGGTGCCGTCGCCGGCGGGCAAGGCGTGGGCCACATTCCCGGCCAGGGTGCCGACATTCCGCACCTGCGGCCCGCCAATCACCCCGCAGCTTTCCACCAGGCAGGTGCCATGCCGGGCCATCCGCTCGTCGCTGACGGTCTGGGTGTGGGTGACGCCGGCCCCAATGATCAGATAGCCGCCTTCTTCGACGATCCGGTTCAGGCCGGTGATTTTGGTGGCGTCGATGAGCGCCTCGACCGGCGGGCGGTGGGCCTGCTGCATCTCCAGGATCAGGTCGGTGCCGCCGCCGACCACGCGAGCCTGGCCCTGATATTGGTTTAATAACTCAAGGGCTTCCTCAACCGTAGCCGGAGTGTGGTAATTTTTCCAGTAGGCCATAGAATACCTCCCGCAAAATATTAAGATTTATCGCTAAAAGGGTCAAGTGGTAGGATGGTGGGATGGTAGGATGAATTTGCTACCAATGTGAACTGTATCACGAAAGTCTATATTTGTCAACAGACCCCAAGGCATTCAGAAGCCCTTGGGGTCTGTGGGTCAAGCTCATAAACTGAAGACGGTGGCGTTACAACCGGCTTCTCACCTTGCCCAGGCCGCGCAGCACCCGTTCCGGGGTGAGCGGAAACTCATCAAACCAGACGCCGATGGCATCGAACACAGCCGCGGCGATAACCGGGGCGTAGGGCAGGTAGGGCATCTCGCCCATACCCCGCGCCCCAAACGGGCCATCGGGGTGAGGCTCCTCGACGATGATCGAGTCGACGCGCTGGGGGATGTCGTAGACGCCGGGGATGAGGTAGGTGCTGAGGTGGGGGGTCAAAACCTGGCCCTTTTCCACCCGAAAATCTTCCAGGAGGGTGTAGCCGTGGGCCTGCACAATGGCCCCTTCGATCTGGCCGATGACCTGCTCTGGATTGATGGCCCGGCCAACGTCATTGGCGCAGACGATCCGATTGACGGTTATGGCCCCGGTTTCGGTATCGACCGTGACCTCGGCCATTTGAGCCACGTAGCCGTAGGCAAAATTGGGCACGCTGTAGCCGGTGTTGGGGTCAAAGGGGGTGGTTTTGGGGGCCAGCCAGGTGGCTTCGGCGATGGCCGGCCGCTCCTCGGCCCGCCATTTGTGTAGGGCGAATTCGGCCGCTTCTCTCACGGCGTTGCCGGCCATAAAGGTCAGGCGGGAGGCGCTGGCGCTGCCGGAGTTGTCGGTAATGGCGGTATCAGACACATCGAGTCTGATCTTGTTCAACTCAATGTCAAGCGTAGCCGCGGCGATTTGAGCCATGGCGGTGTGATGGCCCTGGCCCACCTCGGCCCCGGCAATCCGCAGAATCGCCTCTTCGATTTCTCCGCCGCCGCGCAGCTCCACCTCGGCCCAACTGTTTTCCTGATAACCGGAGCTAAAGCCGATATTTTTGAAACCGGCGGCAAAACCCCGTCCGGTCACAAAGCGGGGCAGCTTTTCCGGGTAATCCGGGTCATTCTCGCCGCGTTGGCCGGGATACGTCCAGTTCGATTTCCAGGCGACTTCACGAATGACTCGCTCCAGATTAACGCCGCCGGGGATGAGCGTGCCGACCGTGAGCGGTTTGTCATCCGTGAGCATATTTTTGAGGCGCAACTCGACCGGGTCTTTGCCTAGCTTTTCGGCCAGCTTGTTCATCTGCATCTCGGCGGCAAAGTGGCCCTGGGGACCGCCAAAGCCGCGAAAAGCGCCGCTGACCACGTTATTGGTGTAGACGGCATAGGCATCGATTTTGGCGTTGGGAAATTCATAGGGGCCGGTGCAGGTCAGCAGAGCGTTGCCCAGCACCTTGTTGCTGGTATACATGTAGGCCCCGGCATCGCTGATGATCTCCATCTCGGCGGCAACCAGGCTGCCGTCGGATTTAGCGCCCCACTTGGCTTTGATGATCATCGGGTGGCGCTTGCAGTGGCCGATGATCGACTCTTCCCGGCTCCAGATGATTTTGACAGGTCGCCGGTTCTGGTAACGTTCATACAGTCGCAGCACAGCCAGGGCCAGGATGATCTGGACGCTCATATCCTCTCGCCCGCCAAAGGCGCCGCCGATGGCGTCGTAGACCACTCGAATGCGGTCGGGGGGCAGGTCCAGGGCGTGAGCAATCTGCTGTTGATCTTCCCAGGTCCACTGCCCGGCGACGTGAACGGTAATCCGGCCTTCGTCGTCAATGTAAGCCGTGCCGGCTTCGGGTTGAAGATAAGCGTGCTCCTGGAAAGGAGTGCGATAAACCCCTTCGATGATGACATCGCACTTTGCCCAGGCCGCCTCGGTATCTCCTTTGCGGATGCGTTTGTAGTCGGCAATGTTGTTGAGCACGTTGGGATGAAGTTGGGGGGCTTTGCCGGACATGGCAAATTCAGGGTCCTCGACGAGAGGCAGATCCTCATATTCCACCTGAATCAGCTTGAGGGCCTGGGCGGCAATCTGCTCATTTTCGGCAATGACCAGGGCCACCTGATCGCCCACAAAGCGGACGATATCGCCGCCTTTCTTATTGGAACCGGGGCCGCACAGCACCGGCTGATCCGGCACCTGGAGGCCATATTGATTGACGGGAACATCTTGGGCGGTGAGCACATCCATCACGCCCGGCAGCGCTTTGGCCGCGCTGGCATCGATGCTGACGACGCGGGCGTGGGGCCGCCGGGCGAAAAGAACTTTCAGCCACAGTTCATCGCCAAAGCTCCGATCGCCGGGATAGATGGTTTGGCCGGCCACTTTGCCAAAGGCGTCGAGGCGTGTAACGGATTGGCCAACAATTGGATTGGGCATAATTGTGATCCTTTTCTCGTTCCCACACTCAGTTTGGGAACGAGTGAATTAACTCTTTTCGGCTGCTTTTTCCAAAGCCTGCAAGATTTTGTAGTAGCCGGTGCAGCGACACAGGTTGCCGGTAATGGCTTGCTTAAGCTCGTCGCGGCTGGGCTTTGGCCGTTCCGCCAGCAACGAAGCGCCGCTCATAATGAAGCCGGGCGTGCAGTAGCCGCACTGGACGGCGCCTTCCTCGATAAAGGTTTGCTGTACCGGATGGAGATTATCGCCGTTGGCCAAGCCCTCGATGGTCACGATGGCGCTGCCGTGGGCCCGCGGCGCCGGCACCAGGCAACTCATCACGGCAATCCCGTCGAGAAAGACGGTGCAGGCGCCACATTCGCCTTCGGCGCAGCCTTCTTTAGTGCCGGTCAGGAGGGCATTTTCGCGCAACATACGCAAAAGGGTCTTATCATTTGCGCCGACAATGGTCTTGAGTTCACCGTTAATGGTGGTAACGATCGGTTCGTGGCCGGTTTCGGTGTGGACGGTGGGCTGGCCATTGGCGGCCAGAGGGAAATGGCCGTCGGTTTGGCCCCAGAGCATGACCGGCCGCGGCGGGAAGGAATCCCGTTCGGTGCCTGCGGCCAGGGCTTCCAGGGCGTGGCGGGTGAGCGTTTCAGCCATGTAACGGCGGTATTCGGCCGAGCCGCGCACATCGCTGATTGGGGCGATGGTTGCTGCGGTCAGCGCAGCGGCGTGCGCCATCACGTCGTGGGTGAGCACCTTGCCGGCGAGGAAGCGTTCGGCCTCAGCGGCCCGGACGATGGTGGGAGCCACACTACCCAACGTAATGCGCGCCTGGGTCACGGAGTCGGCCAGCATGGTCAGAACGACGGCCACATTGACCACGGCAATGGCCTGGGCCCGGCGCAAGCCCAGCTTCAAGAAAGTGCCGATTTGATCGCTCTTCATCGCCGGGAATGAAATATCGACAATCATCTCATCCGCTGCCAGCGCCGTCTGGCGGACCCCCAGGAAGAAGTCGTCGAACGAGAGCGTCCGGCTGCCCCTGGTGCTTTGCAGCGTTACGGTAGCCCCCAAAACCCACAACGGCGGAATTGTATCGTTGGCCGGTGAGGCGGTCACCAGGTTGCCGGCCACGGTGCCCCGGTTACGAATTTGCGAAGCGCCCACCTCCCAACAGGCTTTGACGAGCGGAAAGGCTTTATCCTGGCACAGAGTTGAACCCACCACTTGATTGTGGGTGACCAGCGGCCCCAGGTGAATTCGCTGCTGGTCATCCTGAGCAATAACATCCAAACCGGGGATGCGGGTAATGTCAATCACTACCTTGGGCGAGCGGATACCTCGCTCCATTTCTACAATTAAGTCGGTGCCGCCGGCGATGAGGCGGGCCTGGTGCTGGTGTTCCGCTAACAGTTCCAGGGCTTTGTCAAGTGAACGAGGGGTAAAGTACGTTTGCCACATCATCCCATCCTAAATCTTTTGATAAAATAATGCCCCCTGGAAATGAGGGGGCATCCTGTATTTAAGATTAATTAATAGCCCCAACGCTGGAGATGCCAGAATTATTATATCTGTATTTCTATCGGCCTGATTTTGGCTGAATTATAATGATAAAGGGTGCGGCTGTCAACAATTTTTGGGGGTCGGGTGTGTCCGAAATTTTAGGCGAGCTTTGGGGCGGGATGAAGAGTAGCCCA
>CAYZHI010000265.1:0-5313 GCA_964477335.1 uncultured Caldilineaceae bacterium
AACAAGGCGTTATCTCGGTCGTTGTTTTCAAAATCGGTATACAACCGTTTTACGACGATGATAAGCTGGCCTTGCACTTGTTGCGGGTCGGCCATCCGAAATAGAGCCAGGCGCTCTTCTGGGGCCAGTTCATAAAATAAGGCTCTGGCCTCATCCTCATAGCCGGAGAGTTCGAATAATTGGGCCAGATCGGTAACCCGCGCATTCGGGTCGGCGTTGGTTTGGAAGTCGGCAATGAGCGAGCGAGCCAGCCTTGCGCCCTGCCAGTAAAATGAAAAGGCGACCCCGCCCAACATGATCAGTAAAAAAATCACCAGAGCAACGGTGAGCCGTTTGGTCCAATCAACCGGGGTGTTGGCTTTGATCCAATCCAGATTGAAGGCGCGGCGGTAGATTTCGTTGCGGACCTTCAAGACATTGTCTTCGACTCGCACCAGTCCGAACAACTTCAAGCGATTCTGTTCAAGCGAGCGTTTGTCTTCCTGGATGATTTTGCCGGCATAGATCTTGCGATAAAGCCTGAGCAGTCGTTGTCTATTCGGACTGTTTTCAATGCTATCGCGCACAAACTGGAGGTTGGTTTCTTTCTGCGCCTCTTTGGAGAGGAATAGCCGTTCCACCAGTTCGTCGATCTGGGCATCCGTCCACGTTGCTGCACCCGACTCGGTCACGCTCAGGCACAACTTCTGGGTGAGGTAGGGATGGCCGTGGGTCCAGTAATAAACGCGCTCAAAAATCGTCCCGGCCTGCTCGGGATAGGCCGCCCGCAAGCCGGGCTGCAACACCCTGGCGTCGGTTCGACTGAAATCATTGAGGTCGATACCCTGGCCGATGTTGAAAGGCGTCCGGCTGCGGTCTTTGATCAGATCGGCCGGGTTAGCCACCCCCAGCAGCACAAAGGTCAATCGCTCAAAGGCCGGGTCGGTGGCTCGGGCATTGTAAACAAAACGGATGGCGGCAAAAAAGTCATCAGAGAAGGCCAGGTTCAGGGTGGTGTCGATCTCGTCGATGAAGATGACCACCTGCCCGCTGATCTCCTGGAGCAGCACATCGTGCAGAAAATCGGTAAATCGTTGCACGTGGCCCAGCGCATTGTTGGCTTGCCACCAGGCTTCCAGATCGACCGCCAGCCGCAACTTTCGTTTGAGTTGGGACAACAGCCCCAAATACCAGCGATCAATATCAACATCGGTGCCGATTTGAGTCAGGTCGATGATGACCGAGTGAACGCCCCGCTCCTGCAAGCGCCGGGCGGTGCGAATCATCAAGCTCGACTTGCCCATCTGCCGCGCCGTCAGCACGTAGCAAAATTCACCGGCCCGGGCCAGGTTGAACAACTCGGCGTCCGACGGGCGCTCTACGTAGGAGGGCGAGTCGTAGCGCAGAGTGCCGCCGGCCACGTAGAAGTCTGAGGCTTGGCTGGCCTGAGAGGTCATAACTTGTCCTTGAAGTAGATTCGATACAGGTCGCAGCGGCAGGCGTAAAGATCGCCGCTGCCCTTGACCAGGCCGGCTTGTAGCAGCCGGAACAGGGCCATCTCATCATCGCCGCGACCCTGCTCGATGATCTGCTTGAGCGCGGCCCGCAAGGCCGGTTCAGAGCGCATGAGCCATTGCTGCCGGCGCAGATGGTCGCCAAATGGTCCCTGATCCAGAGCTGCCACTCGGATTAGTTCCTCCCAGGTCAGCTCGCCGGTTACCAACAGGTAGAGGGCTTTGCGGGTGAGGTAGGGATGGCCGGATAGCAGGGCCATCAATTCGGGAAAGTGGCCGTCTGACACAGGCTCCCCGTGGCGATGGTTGAGGTCACGCACCTGGGCTTCGTTGAAATCCTCCAGGTATAATTTAAGCCCCACGTTGAAGGGCGATTGGTTGGCGTCGGCGATGAGGAGATAGGGTTCGGTCGAGATGACCATGACGATATCGAGCTTGTCCCACTGCTCGTCCAGCGCCCGGCTGTTGTGCCAGGAACGGAGCAGGGCAAAGAAATCATTGTGAAAGGGAGTTTGGAGCAGCCGGTCCACTTCATCCAGGGCCAGGATGATCGGCGCGTCGCTCGCCGGCAGAATGTAATCTTCCATCAAATAGGTTAGCTTATCCTGCGGCCCCAGCGAACTTTGCCAGGCTTTGGCCACTTCATGCACCTCGAGCCGCAACTTGCGCACGATGAACTCGGCCAGATCACGCAAAAACAGATCGGGCGAGGCCAGGCGGTCGCCGTCAACACGTTGCAGGTCGAGGTTGACGTTGCGAGCGCCATGCTCGCGAGCAACGCTAACCCCGCGGACCAGCAGGGAACTTTTGCCCGTTTGGCGCGGCCCCCGGATGGTGGTGGTCGTCCCCGGTTTCAGGATTTCGTTTTTGAGTTGGGTATCGGTATGGCGCTCGATGTAGAACTTATCACGCAATTTAACCACACCGCCGGGCGCTTCAAGACCACGAGGATCAAATTCGGGCAAGGGCGGATGCAGCGTATCGGTTTTGGTAACCGGACGACCATCTTCGGCCAGGGAGATGTCCTGGTGCAATCGCCCGGAAACAGGCGCTACCGGCGTTCGATCAGGCAAACGCCCCCGCACAGCCGCCAGAATCTCGGCGGCAACTCGCTCATTATCGCCGGGTTCATGCCAGACTACATATTGCAACGGGTCGACAAAGGCTTCGATGGAGTAAGGCAATAAACCCTCGTAGGCCAGCCGAACCGGCAAGGTGCGGGGATGGCCCTGGAGTTTGCGATACTCGTAGGCCCGCTTGATTTCGGCTTGAACCATCTCACTGTCGGCTGATTCTTTGGAGAGGAGGGCAATCAAAAAATCGCTTTCTCGCAGTTGCCGGTCAATCTCGGCCAGCCAATCGACCCCGGTGCGCATCGTTCGGTCGATAAAAGCCTGATGCCCCTGCCCGGTTAGGAAGTCGTACAGATAGTTGGCCAGTTGTTCGTCGGGCTGAATGTTCCGTTTGTAACAGATAAAAATACGGACGGGTTCAGTCGTGTCCGGTATAATCACGGCCGAGTCAGAATGGATTTGACGGCGTAAGGCCACAGCCATTTCGCCGGCGCTGTTGTACCGCTCAGCCGGCTCTTTGGCCATCGCCTTCTGGATGATCTGCTCAACGCCTACCGGCAGGGTGGGGTTATGGCGGCGAGGCAAGGGTAGCGGCTCATAGATATGTTTGAAGATGATGCCCATGGGGGAGTCGGCGTCGAAGGGAACGTGACCGGTGACCATCTCGTACAGCACCACCCCCAGCGAGTAGATGTCGCAGCGGTGGTCGACCACTTTGCCTTCGCCCTGCTCGGGTGAAAGGTAGGTGGGCGTACCAACAATGGCCCCGGTGCCGGTCAATTCCTGGCTGCCCATCACTATCTTGGCCAGCCCAAAATCGGCCAGCAGCAGCCAGTCATCTTCCATCAAGATGTTGGTCGGTTTGATATCGCGGTGAACAATGCCGTGGCGATGAGCGTGATCCAGGGCGCTGGCGATCTGTTCAATATAGTCACAAACGGTGAACAGGTCAATCGGTTGGCCCAGTACGTGCCGCAAGGTTTGGCCGGGCACATACTTCATCACAAAATAGCTAAGGTCGCCTTGCAGACCGACATCGTAGATAGGCAAAATATTGGGGTGGCTGAGTTGGGCCACAGCTCTGGCTTCCCTAACAAACCGCTGTTTGAAGCCGGGCGACAGGGCGTGCTGAGCCGGCAAAACCTTAATAGCCACGTGACGATCCAGGCTGGGCTGGTAGGCTTTATATACCGAGGCCATCCCGCCGGCGCCGATAGGTTCGATTATTTGATATTGCCCCAGGGTAATGCCGATCAGGCTCATTGGTGAACCAGCTATTCTATTAAGACACCCCTGGCTCGACCATCTCACCCGTGGAGATATGCCAGCAGGAGATTATTTGAAAATAATGAGTTGGGGGCTACTAGGGTGTGATCAAAATAGACGAGTGAACAAACGGATTGGTATCCCCAAGGATTTATGACCTTGCTTTATTTAACATTGTAATTAACTTTGTAAAAAATTACAACAGACCAAAAAGTCCCATAACCGGCCAATCCGCCTGGGTGAATTCACGCAATAGCAACCGTTCCGTGGTAACAAGCATCTCTTTCAGCGCGTGCCTGAATTGTATTCAGCCAGTAGTTGGACCAACTCCTGCCAATGCTCCTGATCATGATCCACCATCACTTTGAGCGCGTCGAACACCGTCATCGGGCCAAAGGTTTGGTGCAGGCCGGTCAAGGCCCACTGTTCTTCAGTCAGGCTACGGGCAAAGTCGATGTTTTCCTGGCGGGTCGTGGCCCAATCCCCACTGCTCAGGGGTTGGCTGCCAATCCTGGTCGGCGGGCACGGACATCAGCAGCTCGCTCAATTGCCGGTGTGAGCGCTGCAAAGCCTCAATGAGTTGTTCTCGAAGATTATTCGTCATCCACCCCCATTATCTGTTGATAGTGCGCCGCAAAGCGAGCCATGGCTAACTGGGTCACCGGCCCCACCTGGCCGTTGCCAATCGGCTGGCCATCGATTTCGGTGACCGGCATCACGTGCATACTGGTGCTGCTGATAAAAAATTCCTCGTACTGGGACAAATCGGTCGAGAGCCGGGCTTCGATGACAGGCTGAGATGTATCGGCCATAACTTGCACAATAATATCGCGGGTGATGCCCGACAGCACTGCCGCTGCCGGGGGAGTCAGCAGTTGGCTTCGGCGCACCGCAAACAGATTGCTGCGAGCGCCCTCGGTCAAATAACCATCGTGATGGAGCAACCCTTCCAGCGCGCCGACTCGTGTGGCCGCCCGGCGAGCCAGAAAGTTGACCAGTGTATTCAAGCTCTTGCAGGCCGGCAAAGCCCGTTGACCTTCATACAGCACCGCCCTGGCCCCACGCCGGTAAAGTTCCGCCGGATAAGTTCGCATTGGTTCAGGCTGCATAGCGATGATCGGCTGGCCGCCAGGCTCAACCGCGCCCAGGCCGATAACGGTCAGCCGCCAGGTGGCCTTGGGGTCAACCCGGTTGAGCCGATCGAACCACTCAACCAGCGTTGGCGCCTCAACCCCCAGTGACAAATCAAGCAGTTCGGCTGATTTGAGCAGGCGCCGGAGATGTTCTTCCAGATAGAACGGGCGGCCCCGATCAACCTTGATGGCCTCATACACGCCAAAACTGGAAAGAAGGGCTTGATCAAATAGCGATACCTGGGCCTGAGCCTGCGGGATGCATGCACCGTTCAGAATTGCATAGTTGAAGATTTGAGAGCGGTTATTTTCGTTCAAGATACCTGCCCAAAAGTTTATCCATCAACC
>CAYZHI010000266.1:0-5287 GCA_964477335.1 uncultured Caldilineaceae bacterium
TTAGCCCGTAGGGCTTCGTTCTTTCAGCACGACGGCTTCAGCCTCGTGCTAACTTATTGTTTGGAGGCACAATGACCACTACCAATAATACCTCTCTCGCGGCCGTGCAGCAGGCCGTGCGTGATTTTAGAGATGCGCGCGATTGGCGGCAGTTCCACTCGCCCAAGAATCTGAGTATGGCCATTGCCATCGAGGCGGCCGAGTTGATGGAGCATTTTCAATGGCTCACCACCGCCCAGGCCGAGACCCTGGCCCAACTCGACTCGCCGGCCCGCCAGGCCATCAGCGCCGAATTGGCCGATGTGCTGATCTACTGCTTCAGCCTGGCCGATGTTTTGGGGTGTGACGTCGCCGCGATCATTTTTGACAAGCTGGCCCAAAACGCCCAGAAATACC
Organism: uncultured Caldilineaceae bacterium; assembly: GCA_964477335.1. Lineage (GTDB taxonomy): Bacteria > Chloroflexota > Anaerolineae > 4572-78 > J111 > CAYNLK01. The sequence continues at coordinate 397 of CAYZHI010000266.1, forward strand.
CGGTTGAAAAATATCGTGGCCGCTTTTAGTGGGTAAAATCAGCCATTGCCACCGGCTCCTATTTTGTGGTAGATTTTGGGCAAACAATCTTTTGCAAGGTTTTTGCAACCTACATTTGATATAATGGGCTAAAATCAATACTTTTCAAATAAGGGCGCGGTTAAAACCGCACCTGGAGGGCTACGCCGTGATGTCCGCCTGCGCGGACAAAAAGCCCCGTCCACGCAGGTGGACGGCTGGCTTTGGCCCTGAAGAAGCGATTTCAATCGCTTATTTGAAAAGTATTGCGCCTAAAATCTAATCTGGATCTGAGCCAATGTTCGTAAAATTTTGGGGCACGCGGGGGTCTATGCCCACCCCGCTTTCCTCGACCGCTCTGCAACAGAAAATCTGCCAGGCCCTGGCCGGAGCTGCCGGCCTGGACCTGGCCAATCCGGCCGTGCTCGAGCAGTATGTCGCCCGGTTGCCCTTTACCGTGCAGCAGACGGTGGGCGGCAATACGCCCTGCCTGGAGGTACGCGCCGGCGACCAACTGTTGATTATCGACGCCGGTTCCGGTTTACGGCTGCTCGGCCAGGGGTTGATGCGGCAGGGTTTTGCCGCCGGCCAGCAGCGGGCCGATTTTCTGATCACGCACACTCATTGGGATCACATCCACGGCTTGCCCTTCTTTCAACCGGCCTTTATCCCCCACAACCATTTCACTTTCCACAGCCCCTTGCCCGACCTGGCCGAACGACTCAACCAGCAGCAGCAACCGGCCTTCTTCCCGGTGCCGCTCAGTTACATGCAGGCCAGCCTGGAGTTCAGGCAGATCGACGCGGATAAGTGGCATCAAATTGGTAATTTCAGAGTCTACCCTATGCGGCTCTCTCATCCCGGTCTCACCTACGGCTATCGCGTTGAAGCCGGTCGCAGTTGCCTGGTGATAGCCACCGACTCCGAGTACCAGCGCGTCGATCCGGCCAGCACCGCACGTTATGTAGAATTCTTCCGCGGCGCCGATTTGTTGGTCTTCGATGCCCAGTACAGCCTGAACGAGGCCCTGGATAAATTGGATTGGGGCCACAGCACGGCCATCATGGGCGCCGAGTTGGCCCATCGAGCCGGGGCGAAGCGGCTGGCCCTGGCCCACCACGATCCCACCAGCAGCGACGACGATATCTGGAGCGCCAAAGAGCAGGCCGAGGCTTATTTGTTGCACCGCCAGCCCAATCATTGCGAAATCCTGATTGCCTATGATGGGTTGAGTCTGGAGATTTAAGCAGGATGTGGGATTTGAGATGTGGGATGTGGGATGTGAGAAATAGTGAATAACCTGTGGTTTCTAATTTCCCAATCTCAAATCTCCCAATCTCTTATCTCTGACATTCAAATGAAACCAAACCTTAATGATGTCCCTGAACCGAATCTAACCCTGGAACGCCTGCGGAGTTTGTACGAACTTATCAGCCGGATGAACTCGGTCTACGATCTGCCGGAGTTGCTGGAATTTGTGGTCGACCAGGCCCTCAGTTTAACCGGCGGGCAGCGCGGGCTGCTCTTGTTGAATGATGACCATGAGCAGGCGCGGCAGCGGGTGGCTGTGACTCGCGGCCTGGAAGATGCGCGCCGCCTGGATGAGGTGTATCAATTTGTCAGTACCACCGTCATTCAGGATGTGCTCGAGCGGGGCGAGCCGCGGCTGGTGCTGGATTTGAAAGTTGACCGGCGTTTTGGCGACAGAGCCAGCCGAACCACCCTCGTCTCCAAGCGGGTTCGCTCGGTGCTGGCCGTGCCGCTCAAAATCGAGGCTGGCCTGGTTGGCCTGATTTATATTGATCACCCCCGGCGGGCCGTCTTTGGCCAGAGTGACCTGGATTTTTTGAGCGCCTTTGCCAACCAGGCCGCCCTGGCCATTAACCGGGCCAGGCAGCACCAGCGCCAATTGGAAGAGTTGGCGCTGATCAATGAATTGAGCCGCAGTGTGGTCCAGGTGCTCGATCTGGACGAGGTGCTGACCCGCATCGTCAATAAGGCCACTCACATGTTGAATGTCGAAACCGGCTCGGTATTGCTGCTCGACGAAGTTGCGGCTGAACTATTCTTTGCTACCTCCGTGTCTGAAGGCAAGCGCATCCAGATTCCCACCCGCCTGCGGCGAGACCAGGGCATTGCCGGCTGGGTCGTCTCAACCGGCCAGGTGACTTCCGTCAGCGACGTTAGCCGGGATGGGCGCTGGTTTGGCGAGGTCGAAACCGGTTTCGTCACCCGGTCGCTGCTGGGGGTGCCGCTGTCGCTGGACGGGCAGGTGCTGGGGGTGCTGCAAGTGCTTAACAAGAAGAGTCCCGCTGGCTTCAACGCCGCCGACGTCGCCCAACTCTCGGCCTTTGCTACCTGGGCGACCATCGCCATTCAGAACGCCCGCCTCTTTCAACAGGCCGGCCAGGCCCGCCAGCTAGCGGCCCTCAACGATCTGGCCCTGACTCTCAGCAGCACCCTCGATCTGGATACGATTCTGCGGGTTGGTTTGGGGCGGGCCATCGAATTGCTGGCGGTGACTGCTGGAGCAATTCAATTGTTGGACGATCTATCCCAGCCGCTGCTCTTTGCCAGGCAGGTAAGCCAGGGTCTGGCCACAGAGCCGGCGCTGGCGGCGCAGCAGGAGCAGGCGCTCACCCGGCTGGCCCAACTCATAGTCGAGCAGAACCTGGATCAAGGGATTGTGCTTGATGGAACGCAGCCGACCGTGTGGCCGGGCCTTGGTTTTGAAACAGTGGCCCTGGTGCCGCTCAAGTTGAGCGGCGATGTGCGCGGGGTGTTGCTCATCCTGGGACGCGACGGGCGAGTCTTCAGCGACGATGAGGTCCATCTGTTGACCAGTCTGGCCCGCATCATCGGCCTGGCCGCCCAGAACGCCATTCATTACAACCAGTTGAGCGCCCAGACCAAACACCTGACCTATCTCAATGAAGTGGGTACGGCCCTGACCAGCAGCCTCGAGCTGGCTCACGTGCTTAAGGTCATTATCGAAGGGGTCAACATTATGCTGGAGACAGAGCGCACCTCGGTTTTTCTAATTGAGCCTGACACCAACGAGCTGGTGCTGCGTTACAGCAACGAAGGTGACGCCAATATCCGGCTGCCGGCGCCCTGGCAGGGGATTGCCGGTTGGGTAGCCACCCACGACCAACCGGCTCTGGTCAACAACACCCTCAGCGATCCGCGGCATCTGCGCCAGATTGCGGTTGAGACCGGTTATCAGGCTCACTCGATTCTATGTGTGCCGCTTAAGGTTAGCGGCGAGGTCATCGGTGTGGTGGAGGTGCTCAACAAGCGGGGCGGCCGGCAATTTACGCACTACCACCAGGTGTTGCTAACCGAACTCACCCGCTGGGCGGCCATTGCCGTGCACAATGCCCGCCTGTTTGATGAACGGGTGCAAGCTTTCCAGCGGCTGGCTGCCGAGCAACAACGCCGCACCGCCGCCGAAACCCGTGGAGCTATGGCCGCCGTCATTCTGGATATGGCCCATACCATGAATAACATTGTGGGCGCTATCCGGGTTTGGGCTGCCAAGCTAGAGCACGCCGCCCAGGCCAAGCCTCAGACGCCGCTGAGTTCGTTCAAGAAAGAGCTGGGCCGAATTGAACATAATGCCGAAGAGGCCATCCGGCTGATCGGTACGATGACCGGCCCGCTGGAGCAAGCCGCCATCGCTCCCACAGACCTGCACGGCTGCCTGGCCGCAGCCATCGCCAGTTGTTGGTGGCCGGACAATATTGAACTGGAGCAGCAACTTGGGCCGGATGTTCTACCGGTGCGGGCCAATGCCAAACGGCTGGAGACAGTCTTTCACAATCTACTCTCCAATGCCGTCCAGGCGCTAACGCCGCAGGGTGGCCACATCTGTGTGCAAACTCGCCTGGCCGGCGCCGGTGAAGTTGTGGTTTCTATTGCCGACAATGGCCCCGGCATCCCGCCCGACCTGCAAGCAATGATGTTCAACCCCGGCGTCTCCGGCACAGCCGGCGGTTTGGGCATCGGCTTGTGGCTGGTGGAAACATTCATTCACCAGTTCGATGGCCGGATCGATTTTACCAGTTCCGCCGCCGGGACAACATTTGTGGTGACCTTACAAGTGATGATATGACTGCCCGGAAAAGCTTTTTTTCAATCATTTTGGGCGGGGATTAGGAGATTGGGGGATTTTTCCTCTCATTTTTATCCCCTAATCTCCCAATCCCCGCCAAGACTTTTCTAGCGGAAGTTGGCAAGCAGGAGAAAACTATGGCGCAACCAGCAAACATTCTAGTGGTCGAAGATCGCGAAGATTGGCAGGATATCGTCTGCGCGGCCATTTCAGCCGACGGGCACACGCCCCATCCGGCTTTGTCGTACCAGGCCGCCCTGACCATCCTGGCTGAGCGGCAGATCGACCTGGCCGTGGTCGATCCGGTGCTGGATCGGGCCAACCGGTTCAACCGGGACGGCCTGAGTGTGATCCAGAAAATTACCGAAATCCGGCCCGGCCTGCCCATTATCGTTGTGACCGGCTCCCTCACCCACGACCTGAAAACAAGTTTGCAACATCTCTGCCCTGGCACCCCCGTGGTGGCCAAAGAGAGCTGGGACCCCTCCGCCTTCAATAATCTGCTGCACGATCTGATCGGGGCGCAGCCGGACGGTCGCGCCCTTGTGACCGACAGATCGCAACCGCCAGAGCTGCTGCCTGCGCCCATACCCCCTCCGGCCGATCAAGCCTTTGGCCGGCCGCGAGTGCTGCTGGTGGAGGATCGACAGGATTGGCAAAATATCGTTGCCGGCGTGCTGGACGAGGCCGGTTGTTTCTGGCGGCTGGCCGACAATGCCCAGGCCGCGCTGTTGGAGCTAGAAAAAGAGAGCTTCCATC
>CAYZHI010000267.1:0-5255 GCA_964477335.1 uncultured Caldilineaceae bacterium
ATGTGGGCGTATCCAGTGTTTACTTATTGCTGGCCCAGCAGATGGGCTTGATTGGGGCGGGACTTTATTTGCTCATCGGTCTGGCTTACTTGCTGGTTATTTTTGCCACCTTCCACCGGGTGCCGCGCCGTCACCGGCTGGAAGCGCCGCTCCTGGCCTATGGCCTGGCTATCGTGGGGGCGATGGTCGGCGGGGTTTTTGACCATTTCTACTTCAACTTAACCTTCATTCACATTGTAGCCCTCTATTGGCTAACGATGGGGCTGGGTATGGTCGCCGTGTTACTGTGGCGGGCCGAGGAACAGGCTGCTACATGACCGCCGACCGCTGACAGCGGATTGCGGACCGCCGTAATTTGCTGAGTACTCCACGGTGGTCGGCGGTCTGTAGTCTGCGGTCGGCTGTCGGCGGTCAAAAGGCGTCAGGGAAATGTCCGTTCAATCTTTACAGAATGTCCCAACTTATGAACGTATCTATGCCGTCGTGCGCCAAATCCCGCCGGGCCAGGTAGCCACTTACGGCCAGATAGCCGCGCTGGTGGGAAGCTGCACGGCCCGGATGGTCGGCTACGCTATGGCCGCCCTGCCCGCTGGCTCCGACGTACCCTGGCAGCGGGTGATCAACCGTCAGGGCAAAATCAGTCCCCATGGGGCTGGCGATGGCAGCCTCCGCCAGCGTGAGTTATTGGAGGCCGAGGGAGTTCAGTTTGATGAGGCTGGCCAGGTTGACTTTCTCCAGGTCGGTTGGCCCGGCCCCGACTGGGAATGGTTGGAGTTGAATGGTTTTTATCCCGCCCTGCCTCCCTGGCTGATGAGGTCAGCGCAAGAGTTTTAGCCTCTCATTACCCCGATCACTATTTCGCAGATTTAAACAAAAATAGCCAGGCTAAATGTCGCCTGGCTAAAAAGGGTCAAGACTGAATTGGCCGCTAGGCCGCTTTGTCGAGCGCCGCGCCAATTGGCCGGCCGAGTTCGTCATACAGTTCTGGTTCGACTTCTTTACGAATGACTGCGGCATTGATAACACACTTTTTGATTTCGGTTCGGGAGGGGATTTCGTACATCACGTTCAGCAGCGCTTCTTCGATGATCGAGCGCAATCCCCGGGCGCCGGTCTTGTACCTGAGAGCCAACTGGGCCGCGGTTGACAGCGCTTCTTGGGTAAAAACCAACTCCACATTATCCAAAGCAAATAGATGCTGAAATTGCTTGACGATGGCATTGCGCGGCTGGGTTAGAATTCGCATCAAAGCGGCATGATCCAGCGGTTCCACTGTAACCATCACCGGCAGCCGCCCTACAAACTCGGGGATCAAACCGTAGGCTAGTAGATCGTCGGGGGTCACCTGGGCCAATAGCTCGGCCGAGTGGCGAATCGCCTCTTCTTCCTTGGAGGGTGGCATGTCTGGTTTGGCTAAAGCCGTTACTTCCTGCAACCGGCCGGCTGGCGTTTTGATGGGGCGAGTCTCTTTTGTGTCCGGTCTGGTTGCTTTTTTGGCCGGCTGCTTGGCAAAGCCGATCCGCTCTTTCAGGCCCAGCCGCTTCTCGATAATCCGGTCGAGGTTATCGAAGGCGCCGCCGCAGATGAAAAGGATATTGGAGGTATCGATCTGGATGAAATCCTGGTGCGGGTGCTTGCGCCCACCCTGCGGCGGGACGTTAGCCTGGGCGCCTTCGATGATTTTCAGGAGGGCCTGCTGCACCCCTTCGCCGGATACATCGCGGGTAATCGACGGGTTATCGCCTGATTTGCGGGCAGCCTTGTCGATTTCGTCGATATAGATGATGCCCTGTTCGGCCCGCTGAACATCGTAATCAGCCGCCTGAATGAGCCGGAGCAGGATGTTTTCGACATCTTCACCTACGTAACCAGCTTCAGTCAGAGCGGTGGCGTCGGCAATGCAAAAGGGTACATCCAAAATACGGGCTAACGTTTGGGCCAACAGGGTTTTGCCGCAGCCGGTCGGCCCAATGAGCAGAATATTGCTCTTCTGTAATTCTACCTCATCCTCTTTTTCTTTGTGCTTGCCTGAGATTGTGCGATTGATCCGCTTGTAGTGGTTGTAAACGGCCACCGACAGGACCTTTTTGGCCGAATCCTGGCCTACCACCCATTCATTCAGACGCTCGTAGATTTCTTTTGGCGAGGGGATGCGATTCAATTGGAATTCGGTTGCGGTTTGAGCTGAATTGTCTTCCTCCAGAATATCGCGACAAAGGTCGACACATTCATCACAAATATAAACCTGGTCAGGTCCAGCAATCAGCCGGTTGACCTCTTCCTGCGTCCGCTTGCAAAATGAGCAGACCTGAATGTCGGAGCGGAATCGATTGACCATTTATCTTCTCATTCTTTTTTACCGGCGCTTTTCTTGGATCCGCTTTCCATCGGTTCGATCACCGACTCGCCCACAATATCATCCACTAAACCGTAATCTTTGGCCCCATGGGCATCCATGAAGCGATCTCGTTCAAAATCCTCGGCAATTTGCTCAACGCTTTGACCGGTGTGCCGGCTTAAAATCCCGTGGAGCAAATCCTGCATCCGTTTCAATTCTCGATATTGAATTTCAACATCGGGGGCATAACCCTGGGCGCCGCCGCCGGCCGGATGCATATGGATGGTAGCGTGGGGCAGGGCATAGCGCCGCCCAGGCTCGCCGGCGGCCAGCAACACCGTGCCCATACTGGCCGTCCAACCCACGGCAAAGGTGCTGACCGGCGCTTCAATTTGCTGCATGGTGTCGTAAATGGCCAGGCCGGGATAGATCTGGCCGCCCGGCGAGTTGATATACATCTGAATTTCTTGCTCGGGATCTTCCCGGTTGAGGAAAAGCAACTGGGCCACAATCAAGTTAGCGATCTGGTCATTGATAGGGGTCCCCAAAAAGACGATCCGTTCCTTTAACAGCAATGAAAAAATATCATAAGCTCGTTCGCCACGGCCAGTACTTTCAATGACCATTGGCACGACTGCTTGAGGTATTTTCGGCAACATTATCGGTTTAACTCCTTCTAGGTACTGAGATTAAGCTTCTTCTGTCTTGTCCGATTCTTGTTCAGCTACGACGGCCTCAGCGTTGAACTCATCAGACGCAACTTCGTTTAAATCCTCAGCCGGAATCTCGCCGGCTGGCAGTGACTCGGCCTCGGCTTCAGCTTCGGCCGGAGCGCCGGGCTCCGGCGCGGCGCCTCTGGCGATGGCTCCCAGCCGTTCGATGGCCTTATTCGAAATGACATCATTGGCGATGGCCGCCTGCTGGGTTGGTGACGAGATAATATTCCGCCACAGTTGCTCGCCGCCGCGGGTAAGATCGGCAATCATTTTGGCCTGCTCCAGAATTTCGCTGTGGCTCACGTCCAGTTTTTCCAGTTCGGCCACTTTGCCCAAAACCAAACCCCGCTTCAGCCGTTTGACCACGTTTTCGCGCAATCCTTCGCGCCACTCCTCTCTGGTTTTCTGCTGCATTTGCAGGTAACTGTCCAGGGTCAGGCCCGCTTCTTTAACCCGGCGCTCGAGTCTTTCAACCTCATCGTCGATTTCCGCTTCCTCCATCGCCAGCGGCCACTCGATGAGCGGGGCCGCCTCGATGAGCTTATCAACCGCTTCGGAGCCTAACTTTATGTCAGCCTGGTACTGCCGCTGACTGAATAGATTGTTGCGGATGTTGGCCTTGAGTTCTTCAAGGGTATCGAAGTCGCTAACCTCCTGGGCAAAATCATCGTCCAGCGGGTCCAGCTCTTTCTCTTTTACGCCGCTAACGTCAGCGGTAATCGTAATCTCTTTGCCGGCATAATCGACATTCTTAAAGTTTGCGGGGTATTTGATCGTAAACGTTTTGCTCTCGCCGGCGCTCAAGCCAAGCAGGGGTGTGGTCAAATCGATCTGGCTGGTATCTTCGGCCGCGGGCGGCTCGACCAGCTCAAACTCAACTGCCTCATTTTCAATCAGCACTTTTTCGCCATCTCGCTCGGTGATCGTCATCGAGATGAGATCACCCAGTTGAGCCGGTCGCTCCACCGGCGACCAGGTGGCTACTTGCTCCTGCAATCTTTTCAGCGTATTCTCAACGTCCTCGTCGGTTACCTCAACCGGTTCAGCGTCGAGCCGGATGGCGCGATAGTCGCCCAGTTCAACTTTAGGTTCAGTGGGCACTCTCAGCTTGATTACCAGCGGGTCCCAACTCACGTCGTCCAATTGAACTTGGGCATAGGGTTCAACCTCGGCTTGCTTGAGCGCATCTTTCAACAGCTTATCGCCCATTTTTTCTATGGCTTCTTGCTGCACTACCTCAAGGCCGAAACGCCGAACAATCGTGGTAAAGGGAGCTTTGCCCCGGCGAAACCCGGGGATATTGACCTCACGAGCAATGCGCTGGGCTGCTTTTTTGAGCAACTCTTGCTCGTCTCTGGGATCAATCTCCAGAGTTAAGAGGGTTTCGCAACGCTCCAGTTCTTCTGTTGTAACCTTCACAGGGGTTAACCTCGTTTCTATTTGAAGATGTCTGATTCATCATAGCATAAAAGCTAGGGAAAGCAAGTCATAAACTTTTGCACTCTTATGACGAGGCTGGCGACTCAATGATACCTTATGTTAATAATTTTGACAAGGTCTCAGTTAAGATTCGCGGCTGATGGCGCAGTTCTGTGGCTAACCCCCTTAATTATTAGGCAACCGGCCCTTGCAACTAATTTTGGCCTGGAATTGCCGCCCACATGTCTGAAATTTAGCTTGGAAATAGGGATGCAGCGCCGGTCACCTTATAGTGGCAGCGGTTGACGAAACCGAGTGGCGCTAGTATTATCAACGCCATACATCACCTTGCCCAAGAGAGTGCAATGAAGATAGAATTTGGCTGGGAAATCCCCACCGGACACCGGCGGATGCCCCAGGATATAACCAGTTACCAAGCCCACGTCTGCCGGGTTTTGACCTACCTGAGCGGGCGTTTTCATTCGGCCTGGATTCCCGACCATTTTATGGATGGTCAAGCCAACGTCCTGGAAGCGTTGACCACGCTGAGCTACCTGGCCGCGCTCTTTCCGGCGTTACATTTTGGGCCGATTGTGTTGGGTCAAAATTATCGCAACCCGGCCCTGCTGGCCAAAATGGCGGCGACGTTGCAGCAGTTGACCACCGGACGTTTTATCCTGGGAGTGGGGGCCGGTTGGCGAGAAGAGGAATATCGCGGTTACGGCTATGAACTGCCGCCCCTTCCAACTCGTATTGCCCAACTGGCCGAAGTGGTCCAGATT
>CAYZHI010000268.1:0-5254 GCA_964477335.1 uncultured Caldilineaceae bacterium
CGAGGGCCAGCGGCGGCTTGCGGCATCGAGCGTGCTTCTGGTTGGCGTCGGCGCGTTACTTGATCTATGGGCCAGCGGCGAAGAGGCGGTGATCGTGCCGCTGTGGACCTGGGTCGTCATCGGGGATTTCAGCGTCAACATCAATTTGCTGGTCGATCACCTGTCGTTGCTGATGGTGCTGGTGGTGACCGGGGTCGGTTTCCTGATCCACGTCTATGCCACCGAATACATGGTGCATCACGATAAATCAGGGTATGTCCACCCCGACCGGGATTTTGCCCGTTTCTTCACCTTCCTCAACCTCTTCATCGCCTCGATGCTGGTGTTGGTGCTGGGTGACAATTATCTGGTGATGTACGTGGGCTGGGAACTGGTGGGGCTGTGCTCTTACTTGCTGATCGGTTTCTGGTTCGACCGCCCCAGCCAGAAACAGGAGCCGATCGATCTGGGCGAGGGCTACGAGCCGGTCAAGTTGAAGCCGCTGCTCTCCCCGGCGGCCTCCGGCATGAAAGCGTTTGTGGTTAATCGCATCGGCGACTTCGGCTTTGCCCTGGGGGTCTTCTTGATCTGGAGCACCTTTGGGACGTTGCAGTTTTGGGGCGACAGCGGCGTATTTGCCCAAGCTCCTCATATCGCCGAAACGATGCCGGCTATCATTTCCTGGATAACCTTGCTGCTCTTCATCGGCGCTATTGGCAAGAGCGCCCAAATTCCGCTCTTCGTCTGGTTGCCCGATGCTATGGCCGGCCCAACCCCTGTCTCGGCCCTCATCCACGCGGCCACAATGGTCACCGCCGGGATATATATGATTGTACGCAGCAACGCGCTCTACTCGCTGGCGCCCGGCGTGTCGATGACGGTGGCCGTCATTGGCGCGATCACGGCCCTGTTTGCGGCGACCATCGCCCTGGTGCAGGTCGATCTGAAGCGCATTCTGGCTTACTCCACGGTCAGCCAGCTCGGTTATATGTTTATGGCCGCGGGCGTGGGCGCCTATACTTCGGCCATGTTCCACCTGACCACCCACGCTTTCTTCAAGGCGCTCCTCTTTTTGGCCGCCGGCTCGGTGATGCACGCCCTCGATGACGTGATCGACATCCGCCGGATGGGCGGCTTGAAGAACAAGATGAAGATTACCTGGCTCACTTTTTGGATCGGCGGTCTGGCCCTGGCCGGCTTTCCGTTGATGTCCGGCTTCTTCTCCAAAGATGAGATTTTGGCCGCAGCTTTTGAAGAACAGCCGCTGTTGTGGCTCATCGGCATTGCCACCGCCGCGCTGACTGCTTTCTACACGTTCCGGGCTATTTTTGTGGCCTTCCACGGCCAGCCGCGCGACCACCATCTGTACGACCATGCCCACGAAAGCGGCCGGCCGATCACCTTTGCCCTGGTCGTCCTGGCTATTTTGTCTTTGCTCGGCGGTCTATTAGGCTTGCCGGTTTTTCTGGGATTGCCGCATGTGCTTAAAAACTGGCTGGAACCGGTCTATGCCGCTCTGGAGCACGGAGCCGCTGAGCACCATCTGGCTTTGAGTGTGGAGTTAACCCTGTTTGCCGCCTCAGCCGTGGTCTCCATCGCCGGGATTGGGCTGGCCTATTTCTTCTATATCGTCAGGCCGTCTATTCCCCAAGATTTGGCCCGGCGTACTCGCCCGGTTTTTAGCCTGTTGGCCAACAAATATTACGTCGATGAAATCTACGACGTTGTCTTTGTCAGGCCCGGTTTGACTCTGGCTCGCAATATGGCCGAGGGGATCGATAAATTGCTGATCGACAACATCCTGGTCGATGGGCTGGCCAGAGCGATCGGTTGGGCCGGGCAGTGGTTGAGCTACCTGCAAAGCGGTTATCTGCGTCACTATGCCCTGGCGACCTTCATTGGGGTGCTGATTGTGATCAGCTATTTCTTTTTGCGATAGAGGCATGCCTTAATTTGAGTTGGAGTAAAGGCTAAATGGCATTTCCACTACTGTCTACTTTGTTAATTGTGCCGCTGGTTGGTGTGGCGCTGCTGGTGTTAATGCCGCGTGACAATCCGGCCCTGCTCAAATGGATTGCTTTGGTGACTACGCTGGTCAACCTGGCGCTGTCGCTGCTGCTCTACACCAATTTTGTCGACGGGGCTGTTGGCTACCAGTTTGAAGAGATCGCCGCCTGGATTCCCGCCTTCAACATTGGCTACCATGTCGGCATCGACGGTCTCAGCCTCTTTCTGGTCATACTGACTACTTTTTTGGCGGCAATATCAGTCTTGAGTTCCTGGACGGCCATTACCGAACAAATCAAAGAGTATCTGGCCCTGATGCTGTTTCTGGAAACGGCCATGCTTGGCGTCTTCGTGGCCCTGGATTTATTCCTGTTCTACCTCTTCTGGGAAGCCAGCCTGATCCCGATGGCCCTGCTCATCGGTCGCTGGGGCGGCGAGCGGCGGATTTACGCCTCGATCAAGTTCATCCTCTACACCATGGCCGGCAGCGCCCTGATGCTGGTGGCGGCCATCGTGGCCTATCTCTGGGGCGGCACTTCCGACCTGCCGGCGCTGGTCCAAAGCCTTGATCTGCCGGCCAATTTACAGGTCTGGCTCTTTTTCGCCTTTGCCCTGGCTTTTGCCGTAAAAGTTCCGCTTTTCCCGCTGCACACCTGGCTGCCGGCGGCCCACGTGGAAGCCCCCACGGCCGGCTCGATCATCCTGGCCGGCGTGCTGCTTAAAATGGGCACGTATGGCTTTATGCGCTTTGCTATCCCGCTTTTCCCGGCGGCCTTACCGACATGGACGCCGTTACTGGTCACCCTGGCCGTCATCGGTATTCTGTACGGCGCCCTGGTCGCCCTGGCGCAAGAGGACGCCAAGAGCCTGATCGCCTACTCCTCGGGGGCCCATATGGGTTTCATTGTGCTGGGTATCTTTAGCGGCGGCCAGCAAGGCATGAGCGGCGCGGTGCTGCAGATGGTCAACCACGGGTTGAGCACCGGGATGCTCTTCTTTATGATCGGCGTTTTGTACGAGCAGCGCCATACCCGCCTGTTCAAGGATTACGGCGGCATCTGGGTAAAAGTACCGCTTTTTGGCATTTTCTTCCTGCTGGCGGCCCTTTCTTCGGTCGGGTTGCCGGGTTTGAACGGCTTCGTGGGCGAGTTCGTGATTTTGTTGGGCGTCTTCAAAGTCAATTGGGTGACCGCCGCCTTTGCCACCTTTGGAATTGTGCTGGCGGCCTGGTATCTGCTGACCGCGGTCCGCAAGCTGATGTACGGCCCCTTCAATCCGGCCAATGAGAGTTTGCGCGATATGAATGGGCGAGAGTTGCTGATTGGGCTTTCCCTGGTGGTCTTGTTCTTTGTGATTGGGTTATTCCCCAACCTGTTATTCGAGAAAATCAATCCGGCTACGGCCGCGCTGGTGGAGCAGGTCAACGCCATCACCGTGTTGGTCCAGGCTGGAAATTAATGATTTGCCATTTGCTATTTGAAAATTGATAATTGATAATTGAGAATTGAACCTATGCCGATAGAAATCCCAACCCTGAATCTGGTAGCGCTGGCGCCGCAGATTGTCCTGGTTATCACCGTCATCCTGGTGATGTTGTTCGATATGGTTGTGGCCGACAAGCGGGTGATGGGCTATGTCAGCCTGTTAGGTTTGGGGCTGGCGGCGCTGGTGTGCGTGGGCCTGCTGGGCCGGCCGGCGCAGGCTATCCAGAATATGGCTGTGAGTGATGGTTACTCCCTGATCCTGAACCTGGTTTTCATCGCTACAGCCGCCCTGTCGATTTTGATTGCGCTCAGCTACCTCAGCGACCATGACATGCAGCGTGGCGAGTATTACACCCTGCTGCTCTTCTCCACCATCGGCATGATGCTGATGGGCGCCGCTGCCGACTTGATCGTGGTCTTTCTGGGGCTAGAAATTATGTCGATTGCTCTGTACGTGCTGGCAGCCTTCAACCGGCGACAGGCCAGTTCCGGCGAGGCCGGCATGAAATATTTTGTTTTGGGCGCCTTTGCCTCGGCCTTTTTTCTGTACGGCGTCGCCTTGCTCTACGGCGCTACCGGCTCGACCAACCTGCACGCGATCGGCGCTTGGTTTACGCCTGACCGGGGTAACCTGGGCGACCCGCTGGCATTGGTTGGTTTAGGGTTGCTGCTGATCGGCTTTGCCTTCAAGGTGGCCGCTGTGCCGTTCCAGTGGTGGACGCCGGACGTCTATCATGGCGCGCCCACGTCCGTGACCGCCTTTATGTCGGTGGGAGCCAAAGCCGCCGGCTTTGCCGCGCTCATGCGCATCTTGATGGTTTCTTTTGGCCAGGCCTTTACCCTGGACTGGCAGATTGCCGTGGCAATTCTGGCTGCCATTACGATGACGGGTGGGAACATTGCCGCCCTGGTCCAAAAAGATGTCAAACGGATGTTGGCCTACTCCAGTATTGCCCACGCCGGTTATATTCTGGTCGGGGTCGCCGCGGCCTCGATGGCCAAGCTGTATGCCTCCGAGACGGCGATGTGGACGGCCACCAAAGCCATTCAGGTGCATGGTTCGAATGGCTACTCAAAGGAGTACCCGGTGGAGCGCTTCTTCCGCGATGCCAAGATCACCGAAATCTATGAAGGCACCAGCGAGATCCAGCGGCTGGTAATCGCACGTGAACTGTTGAAGTGATCACAGGCCGGGGAGGGGTGCGGGGAGGCCGCCAGGGCAAGGCCCTCGCGCACGGCGTCCAGGCCCTTTGCAGTGTGCAAATCATTCCAGTCAGTGCCGGGCTCGCCGGTGGCGAAAGACGGAACGGCCAGGAGGCCACCAATGGCCTGGGCCGCCTCGCGGGCTTTGGTCAGGCCGGGGTTTCCTTCGGTTCCGTGGTCATTGTCCCCGGCGATGACGATCTCGCGCTTCGGGTGGCGGCGTCGGGCTATGTGGGCCACCGCCAGGAGGTTGCCGCAGTCCAGGCAAACCAGGACCGTGCCGTCGGTGGCAAGGTGGACGCTCGCGCCAGTGGCGTAGCCCTCCGCCAGGAAGAGGCGGCCCGAGTCTCCGGGGATCACGGCGGGGATCACGGCGAAGCTCGCGGCTTTTTTCGTGCCGGGCAGGAAGCGTTTGGAGCCGTCGGGCATGATGCGCTGGAGGCCCTGCACTTCGCCGCGCTCATTCTCCAGAGGCAGGAGAAGCGCCCCGTCCGCGCCAAGGCGCACCCCGCCAAGGGGAGGGATTCCCTTGCGCGTCAGGTAGTCGTTCAGGCGAATCGCCGTGCGCACCGTGTCCCACA
>CAYZHI010000269.1:0-5243 GCA_964477335.1 uncultured Caldilineaceae bacterium
CCAGCCAGCTCAGCGAGTAAATCGTAACCCGCCGCGGGGCTACATCGACTGTTTTACCGGCTCGGGCCAGTTTATAAAGAGGCTGTCCCCCCTGCTTCAAGGCCGAAAAAATCGGCGGGGTCTGCTCGATCTCCCCCTGGAAGGCGGGTAAAATTTGCCGCAACGTGGTTTCTGTTAAGTGCGAGGCATCCCGTTCGGCGATAATTTGACCGTCGGCGTCAAGCGTGTCGGTGGTCAGGCCAAAGTGGATGGTAGCCCGATACTGTTTGCGGCCGGCCATCACATATTCAATCAGCCGGGTGGCCTGCCCCAGGCAAACCACCAGCACCCCGGTCGCCAGCGGGTCCAATGTGCCGGCATGGCCCACTTTTTTCTGCCCGGCCAGCTTCCTGATGCGGGCCACCACATCGTGCGAAGTGAGGCCGATGGGTTTATCAATATTCAGGAGCCCGGAAATTTGGCCGACGTTACCTGCCATCGATCAATCGGTCGACTTGCCCTCGTCCAGCTTTGCGGCTTCGTCGCTCTGTTCGAGTTCGTCTTTGATACTGTCGAGCAGGTTATCGATCTTCAGCCCTTGCTCCAGGGAACTGTCCAGTTTGAAGGACAGCTTGGGTACGTATCGCAGCGAGAGCGACTGCCCCAACTCGTGCTGAAAATAGCCGGCCGCGCTGGTTAACCCGGCCAGGCTGCTGCGCGCTGCGGCGGCGTCGCCTAACACGGTGACGTAAATCCGAGCCTCACGCAGGTCGGGCGTAACTTCAACATCGGTTACGGTCACAAAACCCAGGCGCGGGTCGCGGGCCTGGTATTGGATCAGCCGGCTGATTTCCTGGTGCAGCAGCTCGGCCACCTGCCGCTGACGTCGACTGGCCACGATCTAATTGACCCGCTCTTTAACGTAGGCTTCAATGATGTCGCCTTCCTGGAAATCATTGAAGTTCTCCACGCCGATGCCACATTCAAAGCCGGTCGCGACCTCGCGCACATCCTCGGTAAAGCGTTTGAGCGATGATATTTTGCTCTCGTGCAGGAGTTGGTTGTTACGAAACACGCGCGCGATGGCGTTGCGGGTAATTTTACCCTCCTGAATATAGGAACCGGCTACAGTACCCTGCCGGCCAATTTTGAATACGGCCCGCACTTCGGCCCGGCCAATCATCTTGTCGGCGTACTCAGGTTCAAGAAGACCTTTCAAGGCCTTTTCGACATCGTCAATCAGCTTATAAATGACATCATAGAGGCGTATATCGACGCCGCTGGTTTCGGCCTCTCGCTGCGCCGCCTGGTCGACTTCCACATTAAAGCCGATGATAATCGCTTCAGAAGCAACAGCCAGATTGACGTCCGACTCGGACACGTTGCCGGTGCCTTCCAGTAAAATTTTTACCTTCAACTTGTCGCTGCCCAATTCCTTCAATGAGTTGACGATTGGTTCAAGCGAGCCTTGCACATCGGCCTTGATAATCAGGTAAAGGACTTGATCGCCGCCGCCTTCGCGGGTCTGGTTGAAGAACTCCTCCAATGAAATGGGGCGTCGGAAGGTGGCCGCGCGCGGCCCCTGGGCCTCTATGGCTTCGTGGTCAGTAACCAGGGCGCGGGCAGCTTTTTCATTGCGAACTACTTCAAAAAATTCGCCTGCTTCCGGTACATCGGGCAGACCCAGGACCGAGACAGGCGCCGATGGGCCGGCCTCTTTGACCGGTTGACCTTTATCATTGAACATAGCCCGAATGCGGCCATACTGGGTGCCAATCACGATAGTGTCCCCCACCTTGAGCGTACCGTTTTGCACCAAGAGCGTGGCCGAGACTCCCCGCCGTTTATCCACTTTGCCCTCGATGACCGTTCCCTGGGCCAACCGGTTGGGGTTAGCTTTCAAATCAGCTACCGCGGTCACCAGCAGAATATTTTCAAGCAGGTCGTCGATACCCTGATTGCGCAGAGCCGAGACCGGCACACAGATGGTGTCGCCGCCCCACTCTTCTACCACCAGGCCAATGTCGGCTAACTCCTGCTTGACTCGCTCCGGATTGGCGTTGGCTTTATCAACCTTGTTCATCGCCACCATAATGGGCACCTGGGCGGCGCGGGCGTGTTCCACGGCCTCTCGCGTTTGCGGCATAACACCATCATCGGCGGCCACCACCAGAATCACTACGTCGGTGGCCTGAGCGCCGCGCGCTCGCATAGCGGTAAAGGCGGCGTGGCCGGGGGTGTCCAAAAAGGTAATCAACCGGTCGCCGACGGTCACCTGGTAGGCGCCAATGTGTTGGGTAATGCCCCCGGCTTCACCTTTGACCACCTGGGTTTTTCTGATGGCATCCAGTAAAGTGGTCTTTCCGTGGTCAACATGACCCAGTACAGTTACCACCGGCGGACGCAACTCCAGATTGGCCGGGTCCTCATTTGCAATCAAACGCTTGTGGCGAGGAATCTCTTTTTCGACGACAACGACTTCTGGCTCTTCAACCTTGGGTTGGACCACCTCGTAGCCCATTTCCTCGCCGATAATGGTGACCGTGTCGAAGTCGATTTGTTGGTTGATGTTAGCCATGATGCCATTGTTCATCAACTCTTTGATGATCTCAATGGGGCTAATGTTCATCAAATTAGCCAAATCTCTCACGGTAATTACCGGCGGCACTTCGATGGTTTTACCGTTGCCCGTTGTTGGTTCAATAGTTTGAGTTTTTTGAGGATTGATTGCCATAATTACCACCTCGCTTAAGAGTCTATCACCGCCGAGCAGGATTTCATGAACGGTTTAGGAAATCCTCTACTCGTGGCGTATATAATTATCAACAGCTACCTTTCGGGTAGCCCATTTTTTAGGCTTTGAGGTGATAAATGAAAGCCGGGGAGTTTAATAGCGGCTAAAGAGGGGAGGGTGCCTGTAGTCTATGCTTGTCCTACCTCATAAAGCCACACTCCGCCCGTTCTTGGTGTCCGTATTCACGGCCTATATTCCTTTATCAGCCTCAAACCGGCCTTGTGGTTCTGTCCTGATTTGGTTTTTGTTCATCCCGAAGTACATTTCGGTCTGTACCAACGCTATACTTTTAAAAGTTCAGTTTCCAGGGCGGTCAACTCGGCGGCCGATAGTTCTACCTGCAATGCTCTGCTCACCCGCCCTTTCAGTAATCCTTGCTCAATACATTCGATCTGCCGGCAAAGATATGCACCCCGGCCATTGGCTTTACCGGTTGGGTCAACAATGACTTTTCCTTCCGGCGTGCGCACAATTCTAACCAGCTCTCGCTTATCTTTGGCTTCCCGGCAGACAACACATGTCCGTTGGGGTTTATGTTTTAGACGAGCCATTGACCTGACTTTAAACCTAGAAGTCGTCTTCGTCAAATTCCAGCCAGTCACCGGTTTGGCGGCTGCGTTTGCGCCGTCGTTCGGCCACCACTTCACCCAAACGCTCGTCGTAAACCAGCCGGCGCTTCTTCTTCTGGCCCAATTTTTTCTTGCGTTGTCGCTCCAATTCCTCGAATTCTTCGTCGTCTTCCGACCAGAGTTCATCGGCCGGCTTATATACAGGCAATACTTCTTCAGCTTCTGCTTCAGTTACTTGCTCCGGCTCGGGTTCAGCGCTGACTGCCTCGGCTGCTGCAACCAGCTCATCAACCGTTTCAACTGCCGGCTCCGGTTCAATTGACGTTGGCTCACCAACAACCTCTGCAACTGCTTCGGCCAAAATCTCGTCCGGTTCTAAGGCTGCGGTGATCTCTTCAAACTCTTGCTCAACAATTGCTTCTTCCTCACCGGCCGGTTCGCCGACCGCTTCACCCGCGGCGACCGGTTGCTCCTCTTCTTCGACCGGCCCTAACTGGCCGCCACTCAAAATGGCTTCAGCCTCTGCCAGAATATCCCGAGCTCTGGCCGCCTTCATGGCTTTGGCCTCTGCTTCTTCTTTAACCCTCCGCTCGCGTACAATGGCCAGCTCGGCCTGGTTGACCAGCTCAACAGCTTCGGCAAAAATTTTTAGCTCGCCGTCGGAATAATCAATCGGATTCTTGTCGGCCAGAATTGCCGCAGCGATATTGAAGATTTCAACTTTATCACCCACCCGCGCCCGAATTTCTTCATTAGTTCTGACTTTGTTCAATGTTTCTTCAACGGCTTCACTGGCGCTCTTGATGTCGATGCGCCAACCCGTTAGCTTGGCCGCCAACCGGGCATTTTGACCTTCTTTGCCAATGGCCAGGGATAGCTGCTTGTCTGGTACAACAACCACTGCCGTTTTACCGTTTTTGTCCAGCAGCATTACATTCATTACTTTGGCCGGGCTGAGTGAATTAGCTATGAAATAAGATAGATCCGGGTTCCATTGGACCACATCGATCTTTTCACCGTTCAATTCATTGACGATGCTCTGGATGCGGGTGCCGCGCATCCCCACACATGAGCCTACCGGGTCGACCCCTTCTTGCAGGGCCGCCACCGCCACTTTGGAGCGATAGCCGGCTTCGCGAGCAATCGACTTGATCTCGACCGTACCGTTATAGATCTCCGGCACTTCTACTTCCAGCAGGCGGCGCAACATATTACGATGGGTACGCGACACGATGATCTGAGGCCCCCGGCTGGTTTTGGATACCGCCGAAACATAGGCCCTGATCCGCTGGCCCTCAGAATACCGTTCCGTGGGAATCTGTTCCGAGCGGGGCAAAAATGCCTCCACTTTGCCCAGCGACAGCGTAACCTGATGGGAATCAATTTTGTGTACGGTGCCGTTGACGACTTCGCCTTCACGTTCGGCATAGGCATTATACAAGGCGTCACGTTCAGCTTCGCGAATGCGTTGCAGGATAACCTGTTTGGCGGTTTGAGCAGCAATCCGGCCAAAATTGGGCGGCGTACTCTCCACCGAAACCAACCCGCCTATCTCAGCGCGCGGGTTGATCTTTTTGGCCTCCTTGAGCAAGATTTCATTTTTATCATCCTCGACCTCAGCGACCACGGCCTTTTCTACAAATATCAATGGCTTGCCGGAAGCTGAGTCAATTTGCGCCGTAATCGAATGATGCCCGCTCACATTTCGCTTGTAAGCCGAAATAAGCGCCACCTCTACCGCCTCCAGCACAATGTCAATCGCCAACTGCCGCTCATGGCAAACCTGATTGATGGCCATCATAAAATCGTTTTTCACGACCCGTTGAGCCTCCTGCCCTAAACAAATAACTTCGCTGTAACACAAAGAAAAGTGGGGGCTGCCCACTTTTCTCGGTGACCAC
>CAYZHI010000270.1:0-5223 GCA_964477335.1 uncultured Caldilineaceae bacterium
CAGTCACCACCCGCGCCACAAAGCGGTCGTACACCGGCTCGACCACATAGACCCGCTCGACGGCCATACAGGTCTGCCCGGCGTTGAAGGTGGCCCCCCACAAGCCCCAACGAGCGGCCTGGGCCAGATCAGCATCCTCCAGCACGATCATGGCATCCTTGCCGCCCAACTCGCAGGCGACCGGGGTTAGATTTTCGGCGGCCGCCCGCAATACTTTTTTGGCGGTGGGGGCAGAGCCGGTTAAAAAGATGTAGTCGGGACCAGCCTCGACCAGGGCCGCGCCGGTGCTGCCATCGCCGTGCAGCACCCGCACAAACGGGGCCAGTTCCGGCGTCCGGGCAAACAACTGCTCGATCAGCAGGCCGGTGGCCGCGCTCTCTTCTGACGGCTTGAGCAGAACCGTATTGCCGGCCAGCAGCGCCGAGATGGCCGGTCCCACCGCCAGAGCAAAAGGGTAGTTCCAGGGCGAGATCACGGCCACCACCCCACGGGGACGATATTCCACATAACCGCGTTTGAAGAAGGCTAACCCGCGCCCAACCCGCCGCCGGGCCAACCAGCGCGGGGCGTGGCGGCAATATTGGTGCAGCAAATCGAGGGTGACAAACAGCTCCAGCAAGGCATCCTGGCGGCTCTTGCCACAATCGCGGTTGATCACGGCGGTGATCTCATCCAGCGAGTCGAGCAGCAGGCCCTGGAACTGGCGCAGAATCCGCACCCGTTCGGTCACCGGCTGCTGGCTCCACTTTAACAAGGCCAGGCTCATCTCCCGGTGGGCCTGCTGCACCGCGACCGGTGACGCTATTGGCGCTTCGGCAAACTGTACACCGGTGGCCGGGTTGATACAGGGGATGGCGGCTGGCTTGGTCATCATTTGGCTCTCCCTTAGCGTTATACGCTGGCTCTCCTTTTATACACGCAAATCATCTTTTCGAAAATAGGTTAACTGTCACCGCATTCTAATACATTTCTAACGTAACTTTAATATACTTCTAAGCGGTTTTCTTCACAATTACCAGGTTACGGGCACTTGAATAGCGCCGGCCACCTGAATAATTACCCACCAACTAATTTCCTATCTGGGAGATTAAGCAAACCGGCTGAAGTGCCCCATCTATCCTGGATAGGTGGGGTATTTTTGTTGCAATTAAAGGAGGAAGCATAGATGATTGAAGTCGTTGATCTCACCAAATCGTACGGCCCGATCGAAGCCCTGCGGGGTATCTCCTTCCAGGTGGCACCGGGCGAAATCGTGGGCCTGCTGGGACCGAACGGCGCCGGTAAATCGACCACCATCAAGATTTTGGCCGGCTACCTCCAGCCCGATAGCGGCGCGGTCAAAGTCAACGGCCTCGATGTGATGACCCACACCCGTGAAGTTCAGGCCGGGCTAGGTTATTTACCGGAAAATGCGCCGCTTTACCCGGAACTGTCGGTGCAGGCTTATCTCAAGCTCATGGCCGACCTGCGCGAAATCCCGCGCGACGAGCAGCCCGCTCGACTATCCGAAGCTGTCTACGCCACCGGCCTGGTCGATCACCTGACCCGGCCCATCGGCCAGCTCAGTAAAGGTTACCGGCAACGGGTCATGCTGGCCCAGGCCATCCTGCCCCAGCCCAAACTGCTCATCCTCGACGAGCCAACCGTAGGGCTTGACCCCACCCAGATTATCGAAATTCGCCACCTGATCCGCCGGCTGGCTAAAAACAGCACCATTCTTTTTTCCTCGCACATTCTGTCTGAAGTGGAAGCGGTCTGCGACCGGGTGATTATTATCATCAATGGCCAGATCAAAGCCGACGCCGGCCTGACTGAACTGGCGAGCACAGCGGACGCGGTTGTGGTGCTGCAACAACCAACGCCAGGGGTCGAGCAAGCGATGCAACGGCTGCCCGGCGCCAACAAGATCGAGACGCTGCCGGCGGCTGACGGCTATCCCGCCTATCGGATTGTGGGCCGGGACGGGGTCGACCTCTGCCCGGCGATTTATGAACTGGCCCGCCAGGAGAATTGGCCATTGCGAGAGCTGCGCCGTGACACCCGCACTCTGGAGTCGATCTTTAATCAATTGGCGACCACGCCGGAGGTGGTCCAATGAAACAAATGCTGGCGATTACTCGCAAAGAACTTAACGGCTACTTTGGTTCGCCCATGGCCCTCATCTTTGTGGGCGTCTTTTTGGCGGCAACCCTGTTCACCTTCTTTTGGGCGGATGCCTTTTTTGCCCGCGGCATCGCCGACGTCCGCCCGATGTTCCAGTGGATGCCCATCCTGCTCATTTTTCTGGTGGCCGCCCTGACCATGCGCCAGTGGAGCGAGGAACAACGCAGCAGCACTCTGGAAATCCTGCTGACCTTGCCCGTGCGACCCGTCCAACTGGTTTTGGGCAAATTTCTGGCCGTCTTGATTCTGACAGCAGTAGCTCTGGCTTTGACCATTTTCCTGCCTGTTACCGTGGCGCTGATGGGCAACCTCGACTGGGGGCCGGTTATCGGCGGCTACCTGGCCGCCCTGCTGCTGGCCGCGGCCTACGCCGCCATCGGCCTGTTTGTCTCCTCCCGCACCGATAACCAGATTGTCTCGCTCATCCTGACCGTGCTGGTAGGCGGCCTCTTCTATCTGGTGGGGTCGCGGGGGTTGACCGATTATACCAGCGATAACATCGCCGAAATCCTGCGGGCCTTCGGGGCTGGCAGCCGCTTTGAAAGCATCGAACGGGGGGTGATCGACCTGCGCGACCTGGTCTACTACCTCTCGCTGACCGTCTTCTTCCTGGTCCTCAACGTCGTCTCGCTCGACAGCAAGCGCTGGAGCCAAAGCGAAAACAGCGCCGCGTATCGCCGCGGCCTTTTCCTGACGGTGGCGCTCATCGGCCTGAATTTGTTGCTGCTGAATGTCTGGCTCTATCCGCTCAGCCGCGCCCGGATCGACCTGACCGAGCAGCAGGAATACAGCCTCTCGCCGACCACTTACGAGTTGTTGAGCAACCTGCAGGAACCGCTGCTCATTCGCGGCTACTTCAGTGAAAAGACCCATCCCCTGCTGGCGCCGTTGGCGCCTCGCATTCGGGACATGTTGGCGGAGTACCGGCTGGCCTCCAACGGCCAGGTCGTCATCGAAATTGTCGATCCGGTGCAGGAGCCGGAGAAAGAAGTTGAAGCCAATCAGACCTACGGCATCCAGCCAACCCCGCTCCAAACGGCCGACCGCTACGGGGCTTCGGTCGTCAACGCCTATTTTGATGTGTTGATTCGCTACGGCGACCAGAGCGAGGTCATCAATTTTAGAGACCTGATCGAGATTCAGCCTTTCCGCAACGGTGAGGTAGATGTGCGGCTGCGCAACCTGGAGTACGATTTGACCCGGGCCATCAAGAAGGTGGTCTACGGTTTCCAGAGCATCGATGCCCTGCTGGCCTCCATTCAGGAGCCGGTGAAGTTGACCCTCTACACCACCCCCGCTACCCTGCCAGAGTGGCTTCAGGACGCCCCGACCATCATTCAGCAGGTGGCTCAGGATATCGGGGCCAACGCTAACGGCAAATTCTCCTTTGAACTGGTCAATCTGGATGACCCGGCCAGCCCGGTCAATCGCCAGGCGATGGTGGATCAATTTGGCCTGCAGCCCATCCCCACCTTCCTCTTTTCCAACGACAGTTATTACCTGCACATGGTGCTGCAAATGGGCGACCAGGCCCAGGTGGTCTATCCTGCCGGCGAATTGAGTGAGGCCAATATCCGCACCGCCATCGAGTCGGCGCTGAAGCGGAGCGCGCCCGGTTTCCTCAAAGTCGTCGGCTTGTGGACCCCGCCCGATATGCCCACCCAGGATATGTTTGGCCAGATGCAGCCTTCCTTCAAGCAGTACCGCACGATTTCCCAGCAGCTCGGCCTGGATTATACCGTGCTGCCGGTTGACCTGTCCACCGGCCAGGTGCCCCAAAATATCGATGTGCTGGTCGTCATCGCCCCGCAAGGGCTGACCGATAAAGAACGGTATGCCATCGATCAATACCTGATGCAGGGCGGCGCGGTGGTGGTCGCAGCCGGGAATTACGTTCTCAACCCGGATATGATGACCGGCAACCTGGGGGTGCAAAAAGTTGAGGGCGGCCTGCAGGAGATGCTGGCCCACTACGGCGTCAACGTGGGCGACTCGCTGGTGCTCGATCCGCAGAATGAACCTTTCCCCGTGCAGGTGGCCCGTAATCTGGGCGGGCTGCAGGTCCGTGAAATTCAGGCCATCAACTATCCCTTCTTTGTCGATGTCCGGCCCGATGGTATGGACAGCCAAAGCCCGATTCTGGCCAGCCTGCCGGCAGTGACGCTGAACTGGGTCTCGCCGGTGCAGGTGGACGAAGCCAAGAATGCCGATCGCCAAGTCAATACTCTGCTGCGCTCCAGCCCGGCATCGTGGCTGCGCAGCAATACCGACATCCAGCCGAATCTCGACCAATATCCCCAATTGGGCTTCCCGGTCGAAGGCGAGCCGCAAGCCTACCCGCTGGCCGTGTCGGTGCAGGGCGTCTTTGAGAGTTACTTCAAAGACAAACCTTCGCCCCTGAGCGAGCCGGCTAACAGTGAGCAAAGCGAAGAAAACGCCAACCCGCTGAACCAGCCGGCCACGGTGGAGCAGCCGGAGCAGCCCACCACTATCGGCACGATTGAAAGTTCGCCCGAAACGGCCCGGTTGGTGGTCATCGGCAGCTCGGAATTTCTGAACGACATCGTCTTTGACCTGTCGGCCAGCCTCAGCGGCAATCGTTACCTGAATAACTTACAATTTATGCAAAACACGGTCGATTGGTCGGTCGAAGACCTGGATTTGCTCACCATTCGCTCCCGGGGCACGTCGGCCCGCGTCCTCTACCCGCTGGCTGAGAGTGAGCAGTCCTTCTGGGAAGGTTTGAACTACGGGCTGGCCCTACTGGCTTTGCTGGCTATTGGCCTGGTCTGGCGCTGGCGCCGGCAGAACGAAAAACCGATGGAACTGCTGCCGCCCACAAAAGCTGGCTCGCTCCAGCCCCCCAGAACTGATGAAGCCCAAACCGTCGGCAGCAGCCGGTAGGACCTTGTGAGCACATTAGTAAGAAATCTTTAGCCACGAAGAACACGAAATGACACAGAGGAAAATTTAAGGAAATTTAGTGTCCTTTGTGTTCCTTCGTGGTTCATTTGACCTGATTTGGCCGAAGTTGGCTGGTCCAGGTTAGGAGATAACAAC
>CAYZHI010000271.1:0-5220 GCA_964477335.1 uncultured Caldilineaceae bacterium
GATTTCTCGCTCATTCTTCGCTCGAAATGACATTTAAACGCCCAACTGCGTAAGTTCTATGTGAATAACTCAAACATCCGGCTGCTCGCGGTCGGCTGCCCCGGCCGGTTTGGCTCCGGCCAGCAGGGCCTGTAACTCCTGCCGTTGCTGCCGGAGTTGCAACTGATCTTCGCGGGCCCACTTCCGGCGCAGGCGCATTCCTTCGATTAAATAAACCACAAACAGGGTAGCCAGGCTGCTAACGGCGCCGATAAGCCCACCAACCAGCAACAGCACAATGTCTCTTTCCATTGCTTGTACCCCTAATCGCCGCCAAAGAAAGAAAACAAACCCATCCGGGCGCTCTCACTGATAGCTCCAGCCTTTTTGGGCTTGAAACCAGCCGGCCACAGGGTCGAACCGTTGTATTTGGCCCCTTGTAATTTCGCCCCGGTCAGATTGGCCTCGCGCAAATCAGCCCAACCCAACTTGGCCCCGCGCAGGTCGGCCTGGCTCAGATTAGCCTGGTGCAGGTTAGACCCCCGCAAATCAGCCTGTTGCAGGTCGGCCTGAGCCAGATTAACCCGGCTCAGGTGGGCTTCCCGCAGGTCGACTTCAGCCAGGCTGGCTCCCTGCAAGTTCGCGCCGGTCAAGTTCGCGCCTCGCAGCCTGGCCTGGCCTAAATTGGCCTGCCGCAAATCAACCTGGGACAACTCAAGGCCGCCCAAATCCCGGTCCGCCAGATCAAAACCCTGCAGGCTGGCCTGTCCATCCCAATTTTGAACGAGGTTGTACTGCTGCTCGCGGTCAAGCCCACGGGCGGGCCGGCTGCTCTCAGTCTGATCGGCCAGAATCGACTCGCGGGTGTGGTCGTCCAAAAACTCGCCGCAATAGCGACATTTTTTGGCCGCCGCTTTGATCGTTTCACCGCAGAAAGGACAGGTTTTCGTCTCGTCAGTCATAGCTAGTCCGCTACTCAAATTAGAGATTAGAGATTTGCGATTCATCCCTCAGCCTTCATCCTTCAGCCCTGATCATAGTGTAGGCCAACGGAAACAGGGCATAAAACATCGCTCCCTTGAGCAGCTTGGCCAGATCGACCTGATCCTGCGGGGTGTGAACATACTGCTCTTCCATCGGGCCAAAGCCCAGGCTGGGAATGCCGGCCACCCCGGCCGAGTAGGTGCCGTTGGTGCTGAATTTCCACACATCCACCCGCGGCGCCTCGCCCCACAGCGCCACGCAGGTCAATTTACCGGCCGCCAGCAAGGGGTGATCCTCCGGCAGGAGCCAGCCAGGGAAAAAGGCCGGGCCGCTCAAATCGAGGCCGGTCCAGGATTTGACCGGCTGGCGGGGCAGTTCGACCGTGGCGTCCAGGTCGGTTAACGCGCCCGTGATCGCTGCGACCACACTTTGGGGTGTTTCACCCGGGGTCAGGCGGCGATCGATGGTCACTTCACACCAGGCCGGCACGCTGTTGGGGGTGTGGGGCGATTCAATCATGGTCACCACTTGCGTCCCCTGACCGAGAACCGGATCAACCGGCAAATGGGGCGTCATCGCCTCCAGGGCATCGAGCACGGCTCTCATTTTGAGGATGGCGTTATCGCCCAGGGCCGGGGTGCTGGCGTGCGCCGCCCGGCCGCGAGTGCGCACTTTGATCTCACAGCGGCCGCGGTGACCCCGCCGCAGAGTCAGATCGGTGGCCTCGGCCAGCAGCACCGCGTCGGGACGGGGAAAGCCGTCTTGCTCAAAGAGGCAGCGCATGGCAAAACCTTCGGCATCCTCCTCCAGGGTGGAGCCTTTGACGGTGATGGTGCAGTCGCCGGTCAGGTTGAGGTCGGCGGCGATACGGGCGCCATAGACAATCGCGGCCACCCCACCCTTGCAGTCGGACGCGCCCAGTCCATACATTTTGCCATAGGCAATAGTCGGTTCCAGCGGCGGATAGGGCCAGTCGCGCTCATCGGCGATCTCGTTCTCGTCCAGATGGGCGTCGTACAGCAGGTGGAATCGGCCGGCGCCGATGGTGGCCAGAGCGCTGCCGGCCGAGTCAGGTCGAACGTCGGCCAAACCGCAGCGGCGCATCTCGTGCAGAGTCCGCTCCACCGCGGCGGCCTCCTGGCCGGTGTAGCTTTTGATCCGGATCAGGTCGGCCAGGAAGTCGACTTGGGCCTGGCGGATCGTCTCAGCGTAGCGGCGCACTTGCTCAGCGGCGGCGACCAGTTGGGGGAAAATGGGCGGCAAAACCGGTGTCATCCTAACCTCAGTATCAACAAAATCTAAAACTTCGCCGCTAATATACTATAAAATAGGGGGTTGACAAATTACGTTTATCTTTTGCCCCACACCTATGCTATAATAGAGTTATCTTCACTACGCCGAGGACCTGAGGATGCAACCAAACAAAAGCCTCTTTTTTGCCATTGTCGGCCTGGCTGTTGTAATCGTTGTGGGGATGTTCCTGGCCGTGTTCTTTTTTGGGGCTGACACGCCGGGGTTGCCAGCGATGCAGGAAGCAGTAAAGATCCGGGTGGCCGCGGCCCCTTTGATCAAAGATTGGGCCACCACCGCGGCTCAGGAGTTTAACCGGGCCAATCCCAACACCCAGGTTGAAATCATTACCGCCGATGCGCTAATCCCCGAAACCCAATTCAAAGCCACTACCCCTCAACAGACTCCGCCGGCGGCCTGGCTGGCCGAGGCTTCTTTTGTGGTAGAGATGGCCACAGAGAGGGGACTGCAATTTGAGGCTAATCCTCGCCCGGTCGCCAGCAGTTCGCTGGCCTGGGGCGCTTTTGCCGACAAACAGGCCCAGTTTACCCAAAAATATGGCGACCTATCCTGGCAAACCGTTCACGCCAAGGCCGTCGCGCCGGATGACTTTTTGACCATCGTGATTGCCTCACCGGCCAATCAGGCCGAGGGACTGGCCGCGTTGGCCTCGGCGACGGCGGCTCAGTTGAGCCAATCAATTGTAACCGCTAACGACATCGGCCGGGCCAGACCCTGGCTCATTGAGACTTTCCGCGACAACAGCCGCATCCCGCCCCGGCCGGCCGAGGCTTTTGCCTCCAGCCAGGGCCGCTCGATCGGCGATATGGGTCTGCTCAGCCGGGCGGCCTGGCAGAGTTACGACCTGGAAAACCGGCCTGACTTCGACTTGACCCCGGTGCAGCCCGATGTGCAGTTAGATTTTCCCCTGGCCATCTGGACCGGCAGCCAGAGTAGCCCGGCCGGCCGGCAAGCAGCCGCCCAATTTCGTGATTTTCTACTCAGCGCCAACCAGCAGCAAGCTCTCGCCAACTTCGCTCTGGAACCGGCCAGCGCGCTCACGACTACAGTCAAAGTCGATGGTCCGGCGGCCTGGGCGCTACTTCGTTTTGCCGAACAAGAGTTAATCCGGTAAATGAAGATTGATCAACGATGAATGATGAACCTTCTAACCCTATCAGCTACGGAGGAAAAGATGTCGAAAAAGTTGCTTCTGTTACTATTCCCTTTGATTTTTGCGCTGGCCTGTGGGCTGGGCGGTTCCGGCGACGACGGCGGCGGAAGTTTGGCGGCGGACAGCGGCGCTGAATGCGCCGCCAATGCTGTTGAAATCTCCATTGTTTACGCGCCCGAGTCTGAGCTTTACCTGAACGGCGAAAACTATGACGCCATCAACCGGTTCAACCGGGCCTACGCCGAGGGACGTAATCCAATTACGGGCGAACCGCTCAAAGAAGGCGAACGGCCCATCTGTGTCAGAGGCCAATCGGGATCGTCCGGCACGGTTGCCCAGGGGATCATCAACGCTATCATCGCCCCGAACAATGCCAACGTGGCTCGCCCGACCATCTTTGCCCCATCGGTTAGCCACTGGCTGGCCCTGGTCAACTACCAGACCGGCCGCCAGATCTTTGATCTGGCCGACAGCCCGCCAACGGCTCTGGCTCCGGTGGTCATGGCCATCTGGGAGAGCCGGCTGAAGGCCATTCAGGAGAAGACCGGTCGCCAGGAGGTGGGCTGGGAAGAGCTGTTGCAAGTCCTCAACTCGCCCAACGGCTGGGCCGATTACAATATTCCCGGTGAGCGCACCACCGTTTACTACGGCCACACCGATCCGTTCATCAGCTCAACCGCCCTGTCGACGCTGATTGCCGAATTTTACGCCAGCGCCCGCTACAACAGCGACGTGTCAGATTTCCGCAGACTGAGTCTGGAGCAGGTCAACGATCCGCAGGTGCAGCAGGGCGTGCGCGATATCGAGAAGTTGATCCGGCATTATTCGTCCCGCACCACGGAATTCAAAGAGTATATCGCCCAGGGACCGGATTACCTGGATTTTGTGGCCCTGGAGGAAAACGACCTGATCTACATCAACCAGGGTAAAACCCAGTACCAGCCGCCGGAGAAGCTGGTGGCCCTGTACCCCAAGGAGGGGACGTTCTGGCACGAGCATCCCTTTGCCATTCCCCAGGCCGAGTGGGTGACGCCGGAACAGCGAGAAGCAGCTAAACTGTTCACCGACTACGTCCGCGGCCAGGAGGTGCAGCAGAAGGTGCTCGAAAGCGGTTTCCGGCCGGCCAATCCGGCTGTGCCGCTGGCTTATCCCATTACGGCGGAGTTGGGCGTCGACCCCAACCAGCCGACCACCATCCTGGAAGTACCCGACCCGAATGTAGTGGCCGCGGTGCAGTCAAGCTGGCAATTTGTCAAGAAACAGGCCGACGTACTGCTGGTCATCGATACCTCCGGCTCGATGGAGGGCAGCAAGATCGACCAGGCCAAGACGGCTGCCCAGGCCTTTTTGAACAACATGCCGTCGCAAAATCGAGTCGGGCTAATGATGTTCGACAGCCAGCCGCGGGTGCTGGATTTCAATTTGAATGCGCCGGTTTACCTCGACAGCAATACGGTGGGCACACTGGAAAGCCTGGCCTCGTTTGAGGGCGGCCAGGCCAAGATTCGCAGCCAGATCGAGTCCATCCAGGCCGGCGGTGATACCTCGCTCTACGACGCCGTGCAATATTCGATTGAACTGCTGAAAGCCAAGCGCCAGGCTGAGGACGACCGGATTCAAGCTGTGGTCGTTTTGAGCGACGGCCAGGACACCAGCAGCCTGACCTCGCTGCAAAACGTGGTCAACCTGATCGAGAGCAACCGGCAGGAACGTAACCCGATCATCGTGATTCCGGTGGCCTACGGCAGCGACGCCGACATCAACGCCCTCAACGCGCTGGCCCGGGCCAGCGC
>CAYZHI010000272.1:0-5211 GCA_964477335.1 uncultured Caldilineaceae bacterium
GGCCAAGGCTTATGAGCCGGCCCTGTTTGAAGAGCCGCTTTATAACTGGTGGGAAAGTCAAGGCTATTTCAAGCCGGAAGTTGCGCCTGAGACGGCTGAACCTTTTGTAATTTCGATGCCGCCGCCGAATGTGACCGGCGCGCTCCACTTGGGCCACGCCATAACCGCCTCCGTGGAAGATTTGATGATCCGTTACCAGCGCATGAATGGCCGGGCGGCCTTGTGGGTGCCCGGCACCGACCATGCCGGCATAGCCACCCAATTGCAGTTGGAGCGGGCTTTGCGCGAGGAGGGCACCAGCCGCGAAGAAATTGGCCGCGAACAGTTCCTGGCGCGCACCTGGGCCTGGAAGGAGAAGTATGGCGGTGTGATCACCCGCCAGCATCGCCGGTTGGGCGCGTCGTGTGACTGGCAGCGGGAACGGTTCACCATGGACGAGGGCTTGTCGCGCGCGGTGCGTGAAGCCTTTGTTAGCCTGTACGAAAAGGGGTTGATCTACCGGGGCGAATACCTGATCAACTGGTCGCCCGGCTTGCAAACCGCCGTCAGCGACCTTGAGGTGGAGTACAGCGAAGAAGAGGGCCGGCTTTACTACTTCAAATATCCCATTGCCGGCAGCGACGAATTCCTGCCGGTAGCGACCACCCGGCCTGAAACCATTCTGGGCGATACCGCCGTGGCCGTCCACCCCGACGATGAGCGTTATCGCCACCTGATCGGCAAAACTTGCCTGGTGCCAATCCTCAAACGGACCATCCCGGTCATCCACGACACCTATGTGGATATGGCCTTTGGCACCGGCGCGCTCAAAATCACCCCCGGCCACGATCCCAATGACTTTGAGATTGGCCAGCGTCACGGCCTGATGATTATCAACGTGATGAACAGGGATGCCACCATGAATGAGCATGCCGGGCCATACGCCGGCATGGATCGCTTTGAGTGCCGGCAAAAACTGTGGGCCGACATGGCCGCAGCCGGTTTGACCATCGAGGTTAAACCGTACCGGATGCAGGTGCCCCGTTCACAGCGGGGCGGCGAGATTGTCGAGCCGATGGTGTCGACGCAATGGTTTGTCAAAACCAAACCTCTGGCCGAACAGGGCCTGGCCGCAGTGGCCGATGGCCGGATCACGATTATTCCCGAACGTTTTACCAAAGTGTACAATAACTGGCTGGAGAATATTCGCGACTGGTGCATCAGCCGCCAATTGTGGTGGGGCCATCGCATCCCGGTGTGGTATTGCGCTGATTGCCAGGGCATGACCGTGGCCCGCCAAGACCCGACCGAATGCGTCCACTGCCACAGCCAACGGCTTGAGCAGGACCCGGATGTGCTGGACACCTGGTTTAGTTCCGGGTTATGGCCCTTCTCAACCCTGGGCTGGCCGGATGACACCCCCGACCTGCGCCGCTACTACCCTACCAGCGTGATGGAGACCGGTTACGACATTCTCTTCTTCTGGGTAGCCCGGATGATTATGAGTGGGCTGGAGTTTACCGGGACTGCCCCCTTCCACACCGTCTACCTGCACGGTTTGATCCGGGACGAACATGGCCGGAAGATGAGCAAGACCGCCGGTAACGTGCTCGATCCGCTGGAGCTGATGGACCAATACGGCACCGACGCGCTCCGCTTCACCCTTCTGACCGGTTCGACGCCCGGCAACGACATGAACCTGTCAATCGAGCGAATTGCCGCCAATAGAAATTTTAGCAACAAAATCTGGAACGTCACCCGCTTTGTGGTTAGTAATTTAGGTACGGCCTTTCAATCCGGGGCCGGCAGCACCTGGAATCTCTCCGGTTTGACTCTGCCTGACCGCTGGATTCTGAGCCGGCTCAATCGGCTGGTGGCCACTGTGACCCGCCTGATCGACAGCTATCAATTTGGCGAGGCCGGCCGCCAACTTTACGACTTTCTGTGGAGCGAATTTGCCGACTGGTATATCGAAGTGGCCAAAATCCGGCTGTACGGCGCGGATGCGCGGGCGCAGGCCACCGCCCGTCGGGTGCTGGTCCATGTGTTGGACCGGACCCTGCGGATGCTCCATCCCTTTATCCCCTTTATCACCGAGGCGGCCTGGCTGCATCTGCCTCACGAAGGCGAGAGCTTGATGATTGCCAAGTGGCCCAGCCAGAGTCCAGCCCTGCTCGACGACGAAGCCGAGGTCCAGATGTCGGTTTTAATTGAGGTGATTCGAGCGATCCGCAACATCCGTTCTGAATATGACGTGGAACCGGCCAAACGAATTGCCGCTTACCTGGCCGGCGGTGAGCATTATGATTTGTTGGTCAAACATCAGGAGATCATCACCGCCCTGGCCCGGCTGGATGGGGAACGGCTGGAACTGTCGGTGAGCCTGCCGGAGAAGCCGGCTCAAACAGCCGGTCAGGTGATTGCTGGCGGCATCGAGATTTACCTGCCGCTGGCCGGCATGATCGATCTGGCGGCCGAGCGAGAGCGCTGCCAGAAGGAAATTGCTCAATTGGAAAAGCTGATTGCGACCAGCAAGACCAAGCTGGCTAACCCGGGCTTTGTCAATAAAGCCCCGGCCGGAGTGGTTGAACGGGAGCGAGAGAAGCTGGCGGATCTGGAACTCCAGGCCGCCAAAACCTGGGATCGGTTGAAGGAGTTGGGTTAGGTTCGATTAGTCATTGTCATCATCACTGTTATCGTCATCATCACTGTTATCGTCATCATTGTCACTGCTGCTGTCATCAGTATCGCTGCTATCGCCATTGCTATTATCGTCATTGTCATCGGAGTTGTCGTTGCTGTCCCCGCCAGAGTCTGAGTGATCGTCGCCATTGTTGTTGTCATCCCCGCCAGGGTCGTTTGAATTGTTGTCACTGTCGTCATCGTCAAATTCGTCGTCATTGTCATTGAAGTTGTCGTTATCAAAATCAGTATCTTCATCAGCATTATCGTTGAAGTCGTCGTTATTATTTTGGTCCAAATCGTCATCCAGGCTGTTATCATTGAGGTTGTCCTCGGTGAGCCGCGGCGGCTCGGTTGGCCTGGCCGTAGGCGATGGTGAGGATGTGGGTGTGGGCGGCAGCGTGATGGTATCGGTGGCCCGGGCTTTGGGCGGCGTGGCCGTTGGCGGCAGCGTGTCGGTAGCCTGGACTTTGGGCAACGTCGAGGTCGGTTGAGCCGTAAAAGTCGGGGTGGGCGAAGGCGCGGGCGGTGGACCCGGCTCAATGACTGTAATGGTTAGGGCCAGCAAGCCGGTTGGCGGCAGGGTGCGGACCTTCACCCAAACCTGCGCCCCGGCAGTTGGTTGGCCAACAATTTGACTTTCCGGCCCAAGCTGGACGGTCAGGCCATCCAGGCTGATGGTATTGGCATTAACCGCTTGAACCCGGCTTTCAAAGCTAACCTCAGCGCTTTTGCCTTGCGCCAGCAACGTTTCTATTTCCGCCCGGCGGCGTTGGTTGAATTTTTGAGCCAGTTGTTCGCGCCGGAGCGAGTCGCCGGCTAGATTCAGTTGAACCTGCTCGCCGGCTTCTTTGAGTAGATACAGGGTATCACCGGGCAGGCTGCGTTGGGCCGCTACGAAGACCGTCCCGCTGATTATCAACAACAGGAGCAGGGCCGTAGCCATAGCCGAAGCCAGCCGGAAGCCGCCATTGAAAATATTGAATACATTCGCCAGCCAATCTGGGGGCGCCGTAACCGGTGACGAAGCCGGCCCGCCCAATTTTTGGCCGTGAGCTAATAGTTTCTGCAGGCTGGCGTCGGGCGGCGGAATAGGGACAGCCAACTTCAGGCTGGTTACCTGGCCGGCAATTTCCAACAAGGGCCGCAACTGCTCGGCGTCGTCGCCGGCCTCCGCCAGAATGAGTTCCACGGGGGTGCCGAACGCCAGCCGGGCCAGCGCCTCATCGAGTTTGTCGTCGATTCCATTGAAATTGTGGTTTTTTGTGGTCATCTTTTTGCTCCCACCGCCTCTTCCGCCGAAACATCCCCCATTATTTCGGCCAGGGCTCGCAGGGCTCGGTATTGGAGTCCTTTGACAGCGCCGGGTGATTTGTTGATGGCCTGGGCGACGCCGTTGATATCAATTTCTTCCATAAAACGCAACAAGATTACATCTCGCTGTTCGTCGGTCAACTGCCGGAGGGCCTGCATGAGCTGGCGTTGGCGCTCATTCAGGGCGGCCTGGTGCGTTGGGTCGCTCTGTTCGGCGGCCATCAACTGGTCGCTGAGGGCCACCTCGGCCCGCCGTTCCTTTTTGCGGTAGTAATCGACCACGACATTGCGAGCAATGCCCATAATCCAGGCCTGGGGCGTTTCCCGCCAGCCGTAACCTCGCTTTAATCCTTCCAGCACGCGCACAAATACTTCGCCGCTTAGGTCCTCCACCGTTTGCCGGTCGCCGACCTTAAACTGGATGTAGCGAGCGACTGGCTCATAGAAGCGCTGGTGCAGCGCTCGCAACGCCGCGGGATCAAGTTGTTTCGCCTGGGCCAGCAGTTGCTCGTCGTTAATCATCGTATCTTTGTCGCATTATATGTCGAAATTCGTCTCAAAAAGACGCGCTCTCAACCTTAAAAGAAGGGTAGTCGTAAAGAATTATACGTCAAATGTAGATGGTCGGATGTGCTGCCGGACCCGGATTTTAAATTCATCCGGCGGATCGGCGTAACTTTTGGCCCGGTCTTACGACAGTAGAGGTGTTCGAGGAGTAAATCAGCGGCCCACCTATCTCAATTTTTGGCCAATTTTGACGAACTGCGTAACTTCTGGGCCATTTTCGCGACGTTAAATACCGATAGACCATGCTGCAATCCATTCAAACAAATCTAAACGGGAGTTAAGGGAGCTATGAGCGCAGAACCGATCAAATCGTTGCCAGTTCGACTAAATCCGATCACGAGCCGTTTCATCTGGCCAACTGTCGCCATCAATTGGCGGGTCGGCCTGACCGGCGCGCTATTGTTGGCGATTTTTATGGCGGTCCTGGCCGCCATCCAGTTTGCCACCCCCAGCCTGGCCGGCAACGATGGTTATTACCATATCAAACTGGCCCAGGTGATGCGGGAACAGGGCCTGCGACCACCTTTTCCCTGGCTGCCGCTGACTATTTTGAACGCTGCAGATTACTACGACCACCATTTCCTATATCATGTGATGCTGATGCCCTTCACCTACGGCGACTTGAGGTTGGGGGCTAAATGGGCCAGCGTCATCTTGCCGGCCTTTACC
>CAYZHI010000273.1:0-5190 GCA_964477335.1 uncultured Caldilineaceae bacterium
GTGCTGATCAAACAGCCCAAACTATTAATAATCACATCT
Organism: uncultured Caldilineaceae bacterium; assembly: GCA_964477335.1. Taxonomy (GTDB): domain Bacteria; phylum Chloroflexota; class Anaerolineae; order 4572-78; family J111; genus CAYNLK01. The sequence continues at coordinate 40 of CAYZHI010000273.1, forward strand.
TCCAAAATGATGGAGTTGATACCTAACCCAAGCAATACCAAAATCACCCCAAGAATAACAATGCCAGACAGGCGCGTACTTACCTGCTGGCCGCGTTCGGCCAATACGGTGGTGGTAACAGCTTTCGGCGCATTCACTTTGAGACCGTAGTGGTTGAAAATAGTTTTCGTCTCGACCCGGATTTTGTTAAACTGCTCATTATAGGTATTGTTTTGTTCAGTGGCGTCCAGATTGGCGATCATACGCTGGAAAGCAAGAGTTAAGGCTCGCAGCCGCTGAAGTTCATCCAAATCGTGCTCGGAAAAATTCGACTGAGTTGAATTGGGCATTCCAGAACATCCTTTTGAGTTTGGTTCAAAAACACCGCCGATTATAGCAAAAAGTGTGAGCAGCAACAAACAGTTAAGTTATGTTTCGACAGAGCGGCTGGTTCTTAACAAATTGGGAAAAAGGGGGGATAAATGCACATTTACTACCTACTCAAAATGTTGTATAATCTAGTTAGCAGGGATTTAACTCATCCACCAATTTCTTCTAACCAAGGAAAATAGATTGTGATCAAATGCCCGTTTTGCCAGGCTACCCACGTAGCCAATACTCTGTTTTGTAGTGAATGTGGGAATTATTTGCTGCAAGACGAAGGTCGCCAGACTGATCCTCTGGATACAACCGAGATGGCCTGGGTGGAAACCCCGGCTGAAGAGGAGGTGGATGTCTCGTTACCCTTTCCCCTTGTCTCCGATACCAAGGCCCAGGCTGTGCAACTCATCATTGGCAGCAAAAAACGACAGGTTGAAATATCGCTTGACAAAGCTATTCACTTAGGTCGAGTTGATCCGGCCTCCAATGTATTTCCGGAGGTTTATATCAGCAACGAAGATGACGCCGCCAAAAGCGTCTCCCGTCGGCACGCCCGCATTATGCGTCAAAGTGGAACAGTGGTGGTGGAAGACCTGGCCAGCGTTAACGGCACGTTTCTTAATGGTAAGCGGTTGGATCCCTACCTGCCTGAACCGCTCAGCAATGGCGATATGCTATTTCTGGGCAAAGTGATGATCGAAATCAAAATCATAAACCAGTAGTCATTTCCCGACAATTAACAAAAGCCCTCGCCCAAGCCGGTGAGGGCTTTTGTTTTTGCGAGTTGTCCTACCAGAAGTTATCCGGCTGGATCATTCATCTAGTTTTGATACACACTTAAAACATCCCCGGCGATGTTGATGGCCACACTCAGTTCGACGGTTGGCGTTTCGGTCAGGTCAACAGTACCGGTTGTAGCCACAAAAGGCAGGCTGGCCGTATAATTGAAACTCCCCACCGGTAAATCAATAAGTTGCTCAGTGTTAGCCAGAATAGGGTAAGCCTGGCCATTGATCGTAAAAATCAGGGTGTCGCCGGTAAAGTTCTTCACAGTAACGCCTTCGGCCTGGATCACCGGCGATGTTGCGCTGGCCGGAACTTCACCGCCGCTGCCCGGTAAAGCCGCCGGAGCAGGGACAGGCTGAGCCAGGCTGGAACCTACGCGACCGGTCAAATTCTCCTCATAGAGGTTGAGCGCAATCGAAGGCAAATCAACTTTTTCACCCACCTCGTACTCCGGTTCGCCTATTTGCTCAGGCGTAACATTGATGCCAATAACCTGACCGGCCTGGACGTTGATTTCGCCACTGGCGCTACCATAGGGAACACTGGCGGTGTAACGGTAAAAGCCGGGAGGCAGGTCGATTTGCAAACGGCCGGGAATACCATTGCTTTGCGGGGGCGTTTTGTACAGTTGTCCTGCCAGATCAACGGTTAACTCATCAACCCCGCCGTAATTGATCCAGACAATGCTGCCCTGCCCCGCCATTGGCGCCACCGGCTGCCAGGAGTCGACCGGGGTTGATTCGGCAACCGGCGCAGCCATCAGTTCGATATCGAATACGAATACCTCATCTTTCGGTTTTTCCAGCACAATGCCATTCCTATCCAGGAGGGGTTCACCTTGCTGAATACGCACCCCTTTGACCACCGTGCCGCCTGGCTCAATGGTAAACTCGCCCGCCGAGCCGCCCACATTGGGCACGTTAGCAGCATACTTGTGCTCACCTGGAGCCAACCGAATTTCAAACCGGCCGCCGTCCGGGTTGACGTCTGTCCCCGGCACGCTGTAGGTACTGTCATCCAGATCAAGCGTAATGGTCTGGCCAATATAGTTGACCAGAATAAAATTGGCGTTTGTGTTATCCTGGGCATAACCGGAGCCAGGAAAACCAACAGTCAAAACAACTGCGACGAAAAGAGCTAATCCGGTCAAAAAACCTTTTACTGACATTTTTGTCCTCCGTAGTAATTAAACTGTGACTTGTGCAGCTTACTCAAAATATCACGCTTTTGTAATGAGCTGATAAGGGCGACGTAAAGAATTTTTAAGAGCTTATTGGCCCTGACTCTCAGCTCTATGCCGGTCGCAAAGTTAGCCACAATGGTTCGGCCCAACCGGTCCATATTGATATTATACACAACGGGCTTAAAGAACCTTTAAAATTTGCGCCGCCAGGAGCTAACGTTGGTAAGGTTTAGCCAAAAAGCCGTGCTTGTGCAGCCAATCTTCTAATTGTTGATTGTTGGGTTCGGTAATGAGTGGGCCACGGTCATAACCCCGGTTGGACCGATCCGTGGGATAGGGGAGGAAATCTGTGTAAGGCACATCTTCACCCGGATTGGCGACAACCAGGGTGGGCACACTGAGGAAGTTCGTCCACGCTTTGAGCCGCGCCGCCATCACCGGGTCATGATCAATGTTAATCTCGGTATGGGGGATATTATACCGGTTCAAAATGTCACGCGCCAGGGCCACGTTGGGACAGTAAAAGCTGCGGACATACATTACAAGTTCTTTATCCATAGGTTAGGGTACACTATATCTGGAGATTTCACTATTGTTGGCGTCGTTCAAAATGATGGTGGTACCGGGCGGCCAGGCCGCTTCCCCCTGATTCAAATAAAGGTCGCTGGGGCTGTTCTCCCCGGCGGCGGTATGGACGCGAATACTGCCGCCGCTAAAGAGGAAAATATCGGGGAAGATGAACACCCCCAACGACGAACCCTCAAGTTTCCAATCTCGCAGGGTGGTGCCGGCCCCTTTATTCAGGATAACCAGCGTCTCCCGCAGTAAATCTCCGGGACTGATCACCTCGCTGATAATTACACTAATCTCATCAAAAGGTGGCGGGGTAGAGGTGGGAATAGGGGTAGGCGAAGCCGCCGGCGTATCAGTGGGCGTAGGTGATGGCCCAACCGTTGCCGCCGGCTCCGGCGGGATGTTAGCGTCGGGCGGCAGGGGGGTGGGTGGGTCAAACGGTAAGGGCGTCTCGGTAGCAAAAGGCATTGGTGTAAATGTGGGCGTCGCCGTTGATACGCCGGCCAGGGGGATAACCAACTCCTGCCCAATTTGGATGAAATCTTGGTTCGTCAGGCCGTTGGCAATCATCAAGTCAGATATAGGCACGGCAAATTTCTCGGCAATCAACCCTAACGTATCACCGGCTTCAACCACATAAGTAACCGATTGCAGCGGCGTACCGGCCGGCGGCAACTCCACTGGCGGCGTGCCCGCAGCGACTTCAGCCAGTTCTTCAAGAGGTTGGGCGGTTGCCTCAGCCATAGTTGCCGTTGATCCTGCCAGCGAGCTGCCGATATCCCCAGGCAGGACCTGCCGGTTGGCCAACAATACCACAGCAATGCTAATCACCAGGGAAATCACCGCATTCACGCCGATGATTAAAGCCAGTTGGCTCGGCGGCAAGCCGACGCTGGTCAAGCCTGTATCCTGGTACTCGTCATATTCGAATTCTTGGTCGTGTCTGGGCTCTTCCATAATTTTTTGAACCCTCGTCAACTCCTACAAGTAAGCCCATTATACCTCAGATCAATTTGACTGACAATGAACGGTTAAGGTTGTAGTTGACTTTTTCACCAAATTATAGTAGAATATCTAGGTACAAAGACAAAAGAGGAGAAGAAACAAGTAATGGCTAAACTCGATTTGAGGACAGGCAGCACCGCCGTGATGGTTTTGCGACTGCTGGCCGAAAAACCGATGTACGGCTACCAAATTGTCAAAGAATTGCAGCGGCGCAGCGAAGGTTATTTTGAGCTGGAGCAAGGGACCTTGTACCCCACCCTGCACCGGCTGGAGAACGACGGCCTGGTGCGCAGCCAATGGGAAGTAATCGCCGAGGGCCCCTCCCGCAAATATTACCACATCACCAAGCAGGGTCAATTGGAATTGGAAAAGTCGGCCCAGCAATGGAGTGACTTCTCCCGTCATTTATTGAAATTGTTGGATGGTCTGGCCTGAAGTGGCCAGTTGGGGTAGGTTTCACCTAAGCCGGATGGCCTACCCTGAGCAAAAAGTCTTCACCCAAATTCGCCAAATGACGCTGTTACCCATAACCACTCTTGTGATAAGGTAGGAGCAGGAGGCAAACAGGTCGATGTCAGCCGTTCAGCAATATCTCAAAGAATTCCAAAAGACTCTGCCGGCGCACCTGCGGGTGGAAGCTACTGCTGAAGTTCAAAGCCACTTAGAAGAATTAACCCGCGAGGGGCAACAGCGTGGCCTGCCCCGGCTTGAGGCCGAACTCAAGGCCGTGCAACAGTTCGGCTCGCCCCGCAAGATTGGCCACCAATGGCGCCAGGCCGCCGGTGTGGTCGATTGGTTTGATATCCTGTTGGCGGCCCTACCGATTTTGGGTATCACCGGTTTGGGCTGGTATTTCGTTGGGCAATTCATCCCGCTGCCGTTCTACCTGGCCATTTTCAGCGGAGGCGCCCTGTTAGCCTGGCGGCGAAACTGGCCTACCTGGTGGTATGCCTGGCTGGGTTGGCTGTGTCTGGCCCTGTTGATTGGCCCAGGAACACAATTAGTCTTCTTCATCATTTTTCCACTCCTGGTAACCTTTGTGGCGATTGAGAGCTGGCCGCAGGCAACCTTGATGACTTTACCTTTTACCACTTACCTGGCCTTCACCGCCCTCATCAACCGCCAACAACTGGTCACCACCGGCTGGGGACCCGGCAACCTGTACCCCGGTAACCTCATCTGGTTGGAAACGGCCTTCTCGATATTGTGGATTGCCATCCTGGCGGCCAGTTTGCGGGCGGCCC
>CAYZHI010000274.1:0-2208 GCA_964477335.1 uncultured Caldilineaceae bacterium
GGATGGGGTCGCCCACAATCAGGGCTGTCGAGAGCGGCTTCTCTTCGCTTTCCATCTGGGCAATGGTGGCGGCGGCGTCGGAGATGTGGACCATTGAGGGGGCGTCGATCTGCTTTTCGCGGGCCAGCTCAAAGAGAAATTGGATACCGGCGTCGGCCAGCCAGGCATCCAGAATACTTTCTTTTTCCAGCAGTTCCCGCAGCCGCTCCGGATTCACCTGCACCTCGGTGACCTCTTTCTCCTCAAATTTGAGGGTCATCGGGTACATGGCTTCAATCTGACTGCTGTACCGTTCGGCGACCACATGGCGGCTGATCCGGGCTGAGGAGGTCAGTTCACCGGCTTCAGCGCTCAGCGGCTGCTCTAGCAGGCTGTACTCCCGAACCTGTTCCCAGCGGTCCAGTTTACCATTGACTTCACCGATTACTTCATCGAGCAGCGCCTTCACTTTGGGATGGCCGGTTGTGGTGACCGGTTCGGCATCCTGTTCATCCCGGTCGGCAAAGTGAGCGGCCAGGGCTTGTAGATTGGGTAAAATCATCGCCGAGACATACGGCTTGCCTTCGCCAAAAACAGCCGCCTGGGTAATGAAGGGGCTGGCGGTCAGGGCGTTCTCGATGGCCGCCGGGGCAATCTTACGCCCGGTCGAAAGGACAATCAGATGTTGCTTGCGACCGGTGATATGCAGATAACCGTCGTCATCGAGGTAACCGGTATCGCCGGTGTGCAGCCAGCCGCCAGCATTGATCGCCCTGGCGGTTTCTTCAGGTTGCTGCCAGTACTCCCGCATCAGGGTTGGGCCTCTAACCAGAATCTCCTCGTCGGCGCTAAGGCGAAACTCAAAATCAGGCGTAACCTGACCACAGGCGCCGGGGTGGTAAGCGTTAAGCCGGCTCACCGCCGGAAAACCACCGGCTTCGGTAAGACTGTACACATTCAGAACCGGCATACCGACTACTTCAAAAAATTCCGCCAGCTCTTGCGGCAGCGAGGCCCCGGTAGAGTAGAAGCGTCGCATCCGCCCGCCGATGTTGCCTCTGAACTGGCTGAAGAAGGTCATGTCGGCCCGGGCATACTCCTGGCGTAGCTCCGGGGAGGCCTCCTCACCGGCAGCTCGAAACTCTTTGCCTTTGGCTACGGCCCACTTAAATACCTCCTGGGTTGCTTCCGGCTGGCGACTGACCCACTCCATAAAGCCCTGATACAGTAATTCAACGCCATAAGGGGTCGATAAGGTGATGGTAGGACTGGCTTGCTGCATATTTTCAAAGGCTGAGCTAAAACTTTCGGGCAAAGCATTGGTAATCCCAGACAGAAAATAATGGAGCGTCACCATCAAGCTGGGCGCTTCGCTCCAGGGTCTCAGGGTAAAGGCCAGTTCATCTTCTTCAAACTTTAGCCAACCGGCCATATGTCGCAGGCTGGCCAGGCTGATGGTATGGTCAAAAACGGCCCCTTTTGGTTGGCCGCTCTCGCTAACAACATAAAAAATGGTGGCCAGCGCGGCCGGGTCGATACTGACGGCATGGTTACGCAGTTGCTCTTGTTCGTCAGAGGTCGGCGGGGCGGTTTTGGTCAGAATTTGGTCAAGCGTCATTACGTGGGGCGACAAATCAGGGGGATTGTTGATCGCCAGAATGGTGGTCAGGTGGGGCAATTCTGAGTCACCTGATAAGGCTCGCGCATATTCTTCATCGTCTATTACAGCCATCGCTGCGCCAACGCCGGCCAGAATTTGCCGCACCATCGTCGGGGTGTACGAGGCGTGTAAGGGGACGGCCACACCTCCGGCCAGCAGGCAGGCCAGGAAAACTGCGAACCAGTCGGGTGAGTTGTCGGCAATGATGGCGACTCGCTCGCCGTTGGTGATACCCTGGCTACGAAAATAATCGGTCAGATGCAGGGTTTGGATTTGGAAGCGCCAATAAGAGATATCATGGTAACGGGCGCCCCGCTTAACCTTAAAACAGCTTTGCCGGGCGTAATCATTCATAGCCCGTAGGATAGCTTCATTAATGTTTTCGACATCGTTGTACATGGCTGCCTCCAACACAACCGGGCCAGTGCAGCGAGGTTCTGGTTTAGCGTCAGGATTGTGGTGAGGCCGGTTGGTGCGATCCGCGCCGCCTATCTTGACCGTATAAACGCTGCAATTATGGGGAAATTATACCAGGTTTCATCATACCTCATAGTCCGGCTAAATACCAA
>CAYZHI010000274.1:2218-5190 GCA_964477335.1 uncultured Caldilineaceae bacterium
CCCCCCCCCCCCCCAATTCCCCCCTGTGCTTTCCAAAAATTTTGGACGCACCCAAATTAAAGCGAGGGCTGACTTAGTCGAGCCCTCGCTTTAGAAGTACGAATCTATTTTTGGGCAACACTGCGCCCGGTTGGTTATTATTATGCCGCAACTACCGGTGACCCCAACCTTTCCCGTAGAAACGCTTTGACCACATGAACCGGAATGGCCAGACCGACCTCAGGCCCGGCGATCATCGTATTAAGGCCAACCAGCCGTCCCGCAATATCGACCAGCGGCCCGCCGGAATGACCAGGCCGCAGGTGCAGGCTAACCTGGATGAGTTCGCCCCGGTAGCCGGGCAGTTCGGGTGGTTGGCCGGTGGCGATGACAATTCCGGCCGTTGCTGCCCCCAATACTCCCCAGGGATGGCCCACAGCCAACACCCATTGGCCGGGTTGGAGTTGGTTCGAGTTGCCTAACCCGATGGTCGGCAAATCGTTGGCCGCCACGGCCAGCGCGGCCAGGTCACGACCAGGGTCGTCGGCCAGCAGCCGGCCCGGCAAAGCTCGTCCATCGGGCAAGATAACGGTGGGGTTGGGATGCTGTTGGAGTACGTGAGCATTGGTAATAATCAACCCTTCCCGATGCCAGATAGTGCCGGCCCCGGCCCCACCCTGGCCATTCTTGATCTGAACTAAACTGGCCCGGCTGTTGGCTACGATAGTAGCCATTTCTTCGTTCAACTGTTGCAGTAAATTAGCCATAGTATTGTGATGCGTAAAACGTTAGTGGTTATTTTATCACATATTACGCACTACGTTCTACGTTTTACGTAAACCGCCTAAAGCCGTTCGCCAACAGGCACATTGAGTTCGATGACCTGCCCACCCCGCACCAGTTGCAGCAACACCGTTGTGCCGACTCGCTCAGGACTCAACTGAGCCAGCAAGTCGTCGTGGTGGCGAACAGGTGTATTGGCCAGCGCAACCAGGGTGTCGCCCAGAACCAGGCCGCCTTGCTCGGCTGGACTATCTGGTTCAACCGCCACCAGCAATAAGCCTGTTTCCTGGCCAAGTTGCTGAGCCAAACCGGCCGGCAGCCGCACCGGCTGCGTGCTGACGCCCAGATAACCGCGCCGGACCCGGCCATGGGTCAGCAAGGTCTCAACTAGATGGCGGATGCTAGGCGCCGGAATGGTCAAGCTGACGCCACGCACCACCGCCGAACTGTTCAACCCGACCAGCGCGCCGGTGACGCTGACCAGCGGACCGCCGGAGAAGCCGGGATACATAACCACGTCGGTTTGCAGGTAGCGGTCGAGTTGCCCGCCCATCGGCGTGCGCCAGCTTTGCTCACTCAGGGCGCTGACAATACCCAGGGTAGCCTGAACCGTCTGGCCAGGTCGGCCCAGGGCCAGCACCAGGTGACCAACCCGCACCTGATCAAGCTCAGCCCAGGCCGGGGTGGGCAGGTTAGCAGCCTGGCTTCGCAGCACCGCCAGATCGGTAGTGGGGTCGCGCCCGACCAGGCTGGCTGTCGTAGTTGACCCATCGGGCAGACCTACGGTGATGTTTTCATCGTGTTGGACGACATGATGGGCCGTCACTATGACTCCATCGGCCGACCAGATGACGCCGCTGGCCGGCAGGCGGCGACGACCTTCGACTCGGACTACGTTTGCCCCGGCTTGCTCCACGGTGGTCGCCAGGGCGTTGGAAAAAGTTGTTAATAGTTCAGACATTTGTTTGGCCTCCCAAGTTAATTGTGAATTATGAATTGTGAATTGTGAATTGTGAATGGGATAATCTCTAATCTCTGCTCTCCCACAGCAGGTTTGCCTGGGCCGAGTAGAAAATTACCGTTTTTTTGAATGTCTCCAGTTTATCAGATGAAGCCAGATTCTGTATCACCTATTTGATGGGGGCGCGACCTGGAAAAATTGGTAGGTAGGGGGAAGCGACAGAGAAAATTTCTCAGAGCAGCAGGAGTCCCAGCCGGGTGGCCCGAACGACTGCTTCGGTGCGGCTCTGGGCATTCAGTTTGCCAAGAATGGCGTTCACGTGAAATTTGACGGTGTGCTCACTGATGTCCAAACGGCGGGCGATAGCCTTATTGGGCAGCCCCTCGGCCAGTAGTTGCAGCACCTCCAACTCGCGGCGGGTTAATGCTTCAGCCAACAGCTCGCTATCCAGCGACTGGCTGGGCAGCCGTTCAGAGGTTAGCTCTGGCTCAATAACGTTCAAGCCCAGAGCCGCGGCCTGGACGGCGGCCAGTAATTTCTCCGGATTGACGTCTCGGGATAGCAGGCTGCGTATTCCGGCCGACCAAAGTTGGAGCGCCGATGTCTGGTCGGGCAGCAGCGCCACAACCGGCAGTTCGGTTTCACGCATAATATCGATCTGTTCAAGCGCCGGAGTCGGATCCCAGCCCAAATCCCAAATGATCACATCGGGCCGATAGACGGTTACCTCTGAAAGTATATCCGTCTCGCCAGAAATCTGGCCAATAACGTTACAGGTTGGATCGTTGGCCAGCAGGGTAGCCAGGCCGGCTCGGGCCAGAGGATCTTGCGCCACTATGAGAAGCTGCCAGGCTGTTGTTTTCATTATGGTGATTGTAACCGGTGACCGGCGGCATGGCAAGGGTAAGTTGACTCCGAGCAAATAGTTTAACCCACTTGTGAGTGTAGCCGCTTCGACATATAATGGAGATTGAGCGCGTATGTGGGAGATGATATCATCGTTACAGCAACAAAGAGTACAGAAGTAAATAATTTTTCCCTGGACTGGCTGACTGTAAATTTGCGCTGGGTGTGGCTGTTTTTATCGGCCTTGTTCATTATCATGCAATATATGTTCAGCCCGGAACCACCAGTCAATTTTTCTCGCCTGCTTGTCCTGCTTTTGATTGGGATTGGGTTGAATGCCATTTATACCGGCCTGCTGTGGGCCAAGTTTTTTCCCGGCTGGCTGGGGGGGGCGAGCATGGTC
>CAYZHI010000275.1:0-5147 GCA_964477335.1 uncultured Caldilineaceae bacterium
GGTTCAGGTGGGGGTTGGGGTGGTTCCGGTGGGGGCGCCGGAGTGACGGGCGGCGGCGCCGGCGGCTGGGGCTGGGGGGGTGGTTCCGGGGCCGGAGGCGGCGGCGCGGGAGGCGCAGGTGGCAGGGGCGTGGGTTCGGCCCGTTCCAAGGCTGGAATGATCAATACCTGCCCTACCCAAATCCGGCCATCGGGCAAATTGTTAGCCTTTTGAATCAGGGGATACTGGCGCGGATCACCATAGAGCTTTTGGGCAATCCGGGCCAGAGTATCACCCGGCTGGACGGTGTAAGTTGTAAAGCCCGCCGGGGTTTGTCCCTGGGCATAGGCGGTAATTAACTCGACCAATACCTGTTCGGCGGTTTTGCCTTCTTGCCGGGCTTTGGCGATCACAGCCTGGTAAGTGGCCTCATCCAAATCGATAGCAAAGTTTCGTCGGGCCATATGACTATTAATCCCCTTTCAATGATTACAATTTAGAATACCGGTAGAAACCTGAGGCTTGACGCGCTCTAGAAGTGATTCGACCGGATCAGGCCGTCAACAGACGACACGATGATGTCGGCGTAAGGCGTCAACAGGGCAGCCGGGCTGACCCCGGAGAGCACGCCCACAACCAGACCGACACCGGCAGCGCGTCCCATCCGCAGGTCATCCGGGTTATCGCCAACCATCACTGCGCTGGCCGGCGCGATATCCAGGCTGCGACAAATTGTCAGGATCATATCCGGAGCAGGTTTAAGCGGGATGCCATCGTCGGCGCAGGCCAGGGCATCGACCAGATGAGCCAGGTTCAGACCGACCAGAGTCGCCTGCGTGGGGGCGCGGTCGTCGCTGGTGGCAATGGCAATTTTAAGACCATGGGCGCGCAATGTGTTAAAAAGAGCGACAAGATCGGCCAAAGGGTGAGCCAGAGCCACCGGGTCTGGTAAATGCCAGGCTACCGCCAGGGCTGCCTCCGCCTCAACTGAGGAAAGGCCGGCGTTGCGCAATACCGCGCTAATCAATTGACGTTGTTCGGCCAAAGGGGCAATGGATAATGGCCCGGTCGGATTAATGATTCCGGTAAGAGGATCAAAGGCCAACACCTCACATAGAGGTCCGGTTATAGGCCGGCCAGCGGCAGCTTCCAAACGCCGCGCCAATTCAGTTACCCAGCTACCCCACATGGCGTTAATATCAATCAGGGTGCCATCTTTATCAAAAATCACGAGGGCTGGATTTGGGGCGACCAGCTCTGGAATTAGACGCCCATTGGCGATCATATTACCCTCAAGAATACCGTACCGGCCGTGAATTACTGGCTCACTGAGTCAAGTATAGCGTAAATTCTGAGGTCGTCAACATAAAGTTGGGCTGGTTGGGGTTAGGGTCAATACTTTTAAAATAAGGACGCGGTTAAAACCGCACCTGGGGGCTACGCCGTGATGTCCGCCTGCGCGGACAAAAAGTCCCGTCCACGTAGATGGACGACTGGCTTTAGCCCTGAAGGAGCGATTTCAATCGCTTATTTGAAAAGTATTGGGGTTAGGGTTGGTTAGTTGGTTGGTTATGCTTCGCTAATCTGGTAGTTAGCATTTGCCAGCCAGACCGGATTGATCTCGACGCCCCAGCCCGGACCATCGGGAATTTGCACCTGGCCATCACGCGCCACCAGGGCCGGGCTAAAAAGTCCCTCTTGCCAGGGATAATAATCCGGACCTTCAATCGAAAACTCCACGTATGGCCCGGCATTCTCGATAGCGCCCATCATATGCAGGGTAAAGACCGTGACCAGAGACAGGTTGGCCGAATGGGGGACACAGGGCAGCCCGGCTGCATGGGCCATCGCCGCTACGCGCAGGGCGCGGCTTAACCCGCCGACATAACAAATGTCAGGTTGGACGATATCGAAAGCGCGGCTGTTCACTATCCGCCGCCACTGCGACAGGTCACAGTCCTGCTCACCACCGGCCACCTTGATCGCCAGAGGTTGCAGCGCCGCAGTCACCTCAGCCGTCCACTCAAATTCCCAGTAGGGGCACGGCTCTTCAAAGTGACAGATGCCGTAATCTTCAAGCATCCGGCCAACCTCGATGGCTTTTTTGGGGGTGTAACAACAGTTGGCGTCAACGAGCAGGGCAACATTGGGGCCGAGGGCGCGGCGGATGGCCGGCACAATCGCGCCAGTTCGACCGGGCCACTCATCTTCATCGTGGCCGCACTCTTTGCCAATCCGAAATTTGAATGCCTGGTAACCGTGCGCATCCCGGAGGCGCGCCAGGCGCTCGGCCTCCTGTTCCGGGGTGATATCTCGGCGCATACTTGAGGCGTAAACCGGGAATGGGCGCGGTCGCCCACCCAGCAACTCACAAACGCTTTGGCCGGCCAGCTTGCCGCGCAGGTCCCACAAGGCCGTGTCCAGGCCGGCCAGGGCGCGGCGCAAATAAGAGCCGGGAAATTTGAACTCTAGCTCAACAATCCGGTCAAGCAGGGTATCGATATCGACGGCATCTTGACCCAGGGCATAAGGGGCCACCTGCCGGTGCATGACCAGCGCCGAGATGTCGGCATTGTACGGAGAGAGCTGCCCCCAACCCTCGGCCCCATTCGTAGTGCGTACCCGGACCAGACTGACAAACTCATTAGAAAATGTTTCGATGCTTTTGATCTTCATCTCAAAACACAATTACATTCCGCAGGGCTTCGCCTCGCTTCACGGCGGCGATCGCTTCATTAATCTCCACTAACGGGTAACGGGCGGTAATCAACTCGTCCAGTTTTAACCGGCCTTGCGCGTAAAGTTCTACCAGCTTCGGCACATCCAGGTGCAGCCGGGCGGAACCCATTTTGCTGCCCAGAATATGCTGGCTATTGTCGGCCAGATCAACCGCCTCAAGCTGCAATTTTGCGCCGACCGCCGGCATACCCACGAGAACCAACGTGCCGGCCCGTCGCACCAGGGCCAGCCCCTGTTCCATAACCGTGGCGCTGCCCACGGTTACAAACACGTAATCCGCGCCCCGACCGTGGGTGAGCGCCCGAACAGTTTCCAGTAGATTTGTTTTGGCCGGGTTGATCGTGTGAGTTGCGCCAAAACTTTTGGCCGCAGCCAGTTTACCATCCACCAGATCAACGGCAATGATGGGCTGCGCTCCGGACAGAAACGCGCCCTGAACGCTATTCAGGCCCACGCCGCCGCTACCAATGACCACCACGCTGCTGCCGGAAGGAACGCGGGCCGTATTGGTCACCGCGCCCAATCCCGTGATAACGCCACAAGCCAGCAGCGAGGCGCTAGCCAGCGGCATCTCAGCAGGAATTGGCGCCACCTGGGACTGGTCGACAACGACGTACTCGGCAAAAGCGCCGGTGCGCAGACCCTGGTGAATAGGCTGGCCCGCTCTGGTGTGCAGCCGACTTTCAGAGTTCAGAGCAAAAGCGCCCTCGCACAGATAGGGCTGGCCCTGCACACAAAAATAGCAGCGCCCGCACGAGCGGATCAGGGTCACCACAACGTTGTCGCCGGGTTTGACCAGTGAAACGTGGGGACCAACTTCGGTAACCACGCCGGCAGCCTCGTGGCCGTATACGGCCGGCAACACCCCACCCCAGGCCCCATCGATATAATGAATGTCGCTGTGGCAAATGGCGCAGGCAGCCAGTTTTACCTTGACCTCACCGGCCTGAGGCGGGTCAATATTTATGTCTTCAATAACTAAAGGCCGGTTAAATTCATAACATACCGCAGCTTTCATAATCTACCCTTCGTAAATAGACCGCCGACGGCAGACGGCTGACCGCCGTAAGGCATTTTTATTATCGGTATTGAGCCATCAAGCTCGTAATGACTCCTCTAGTGGACTCACCAGCGTCTTAATTGAATGAAGGGCAAAGCTTCAACGCCCTTTTTATCCAGTTTCAAATAGACCACATTCTCCTCGATCCGATCAATCTCAGAGACCGGGATATCAACGTGTCGCCGGTCCCACAGCAGCCCTTCCCGTAGAACCAGGTGGGTAATCAGCCCACTGTCCGGGTCAACCACAAATTCGTCCACCTGCCCAACGCGGCCATCGCTAGCCCGAACTTTGGCCCCGCGGCGCACCGCTAATTCACCCGGTGGAATCTGACGGCGCGTATCGGCTACCACCGTGGCGGCCGGCACCCGGTAAGGCCACAAGAGAGTCAGTTGCGGATCGGCGGCGTAATGGGGCACATCGCGCTGGACAAAATCGGTTTGATTGAAAGGCTCCAGAGCAGATACCTCATCACGAGACCGGTCCAGCAGAATCAACTCCGGGGTGGTTTCTTTGACCCAGCTAACCGGAACCATGCGCTCGGTATAGGGCGATTTGCTTTCCTCAACCACCACATGCGTGACGGTTTCGGCGGCAGGATTATAAATGATGTAGGTTGAACGACCACACCGGCCATCAACGCAGTGGACATCAACGTTTAAGGGTAGTTTCATTTCAGTGGGCAGTGATCAGTGGGCAGTGGTCAGTTATCAGTTATCAGTTATCAGTTATCAGTGGTCAGTGATAGGGCGACTGTTCACTGATTACTGTTCACTGTTTACTATTCACTGTTCACTGTTTACTGTTTACTGTTCACTGTTCACTGTTCACTGTTAACTGATTACTGTTCACTGATTACGCCGTGATCTTGCTACCGCCGGCCTGGTCGGCCAAATGGCAGGCCACGAAATGGCCGGGCCGCACCTCTCGATACTCCGGCACAACTTTGGTACATTCGTCTATGGTTAACGGGCAACGGGTATGGAACACGCAACCGGCAGGTGGATTCGCCGGGCTGGGCGGATCGCCGGCCAAAATAATGCGACGCCGTTTCTTTTCCAGCTTGGGCGCCGGCAACGGCACTGCCGAGTTAAGGGACTGGGTATAAGGATGCAGCGGATCGGCAAACAGGGCTTGACGGTCGGTCAGCTCCATGATTTTGCCCAGATACATCACCGCCACCCGGTGCGAGATATGTTTGACCATGCTCAGATCGTGAGCAATGAAGAGGTAGGTCAGGTCCAACTGCTCCTGTAAATCTTGCAACAAATTGACCACCTGGGCCTGGATCGACACATCCAGGGCCGAGATCGGCTCATCGCAGACGATGAAGCTGGGGTTCAGCGACAGCGCCCGCGCAATACCGATC
>CAYZHI010000276.1:0-3414 GCA_964477335.1 uncultured Caldilineaceae bacterium
AAGCGGGTAAGGGGATTCGAACCCCTGACATCAACCTTGGGAAGGTTGCGTTCTACCACTGAACTATACCCGCAACTGTTTCAAATTATAAGCCTGAGTCACCGTCTTGTCAAACCAACTTTGTAGCCGGCTCCGGTTAGCTTTCCAGAATGGTTAAAACTGCTTCACCCAGCCAGGGGCGGAACGGCAGGATGTCGATAAAGCCAACGTGGCCGCCATAAGGTTGAACCCGGAGCCGCAGCTGGGAGACGGCAGACTCTAACTCGGCGAAGGGACCGAAATCGGCAATCGGGACGATGGGGTCATCGACAGCCGGGAGCATAGTGGTAGGGTTGCGCAAAGCCGCCATCATCTCGGTGGTGACAGTATAGCGCCGGAAATAGGTCAGGGCATCAGGGTAAGGGCTGTGGTTCCGCACAAAGATCTCAGTCATTTCCAGGCAAGTTGAGGTAGCAATCTCGGCTGAAAAATCGTACAGGTGGGGAAAAAGCGCCTGTTTTTGCCGGAATGACCGCCGCCACTTGCGTCGAAAGTAGGCCAGATATAGCCAGTAACCCCGGTCCAATTGCAGGGTGGTGTGATGCGGGTTCAATACCGGGCAAATTGCAACCGTATGGTTTAGATTGGGCAACGGGCTTTGGCTATGCCGCCAGGCCAGTCGCAGGGCAAAGTTGCCGCCCAGGGAAGCGCCAATGAGGTGCAGCGGGCGATCAGCTTCTAGTTGAGCAATCTGGCGGGTGGCTGCAAAGACCTCGTCCAGCAGGTCGCTGCGAAAGGGGGCGGGGTTAAGCCAGTGGGTATCGCCGTGATCGCGCAGGTTGAGCCGGAAAACGGCATAGCCCCGCCGGTAAAGGTATTCCCCGATGGTCAGGACGTAGTTGGAGTTGGCGCTCCCCAGCCAGCCGTGTAACAACACCACCACCCCTCTGGAGCGACCTTCAGGCTGGGGGGAATAATAGCCCTGGAGCCGGACGCCATCACCGGTATCGAGGATCATTTCCTGCGCCGCCAACTGCATAACGTGCCCATTCCGATAGTAGAGACTAGACAGTATGGTCTGAAAATGACAGTTTCGAGCCAGCGGGTGGGGTGTAAAATTGAGGTCGGATTGGCTGAGGCGCTGCCTGGTCATATTGGTCGCCCTCACCGTTTCAGAAAAGCAGCCCAGATGCCGCCAACTACACTCAGTACAATCCCTCCGGCGGTCACCCACCAGCCCCAACCCAGCGACACCGGCTGATGATAAGCCGCCACCATGCCGGACTGTATCAGACTGAATTGCCACACCGGCAATAGCAAGGCTGGAATTCCGGCCAGAATTAACAATCCAACCAGCAGCACGAGCGGTGTTTTCTTGAATAGGGGCGCCATAGCCGTCAGCCCCAGGGCTGCCAGGACCAATCCGGTTTGCAGCCGGAATTCCGGGGCAATGAGAATGGCCGGTGTCCAAACGGGCGACAGCGCGGCCAGCGACAACGGAACAACTACCAATCGCATTAGCCGACGTAACCAGCCTGGCAGCCGCAGTTCTTGATTGGCGGCGAACAGGGGCAAAGCCAGCATAGCCAGGAACAATGGCAGCAAAAAGAAGAGCCGTTCGATTTCAAGCTGGCCGGTGCGAACCTCCGGCAAGAATTTAACAAACTCGGCCAGTCCCGGCGCGGTCAGTTGCAGGGCCACGCTTTCCCGCCAGATCCAGGGTAAAAAAGCCCCACCAACGCCGGTCAGGAGCAACCCCAAGGCAAGGGTGAAGGATGAATGATGAATGATGAATGATGAAGAGTGCGTCCGCAATTTCCAATCCCAATCCCAATCTCTAATCTCTAATCTCTAATTTTTAATTTCTATATTTGTTAGCGTTACACTGACTCCGGCCGGATTACCGGCTACGTCTAACACGTCGAGCCGTTCAAAGGTGTCGGGTAGATAGAGACCAACTTGCAGGGGGTAGAGACCGGGCGGAATATCTGGTGGGATGAGAATAGCGTGCTGGTCGGCAATGATCTGACCGGGCCGCCAAAGGTCGGTAGGATAGCGCCAGCAGGCCGGGATACCGTCGGCCTGGGCAATCGGGCCAGAGTCGCTTTCCAGGTGAGTGAAAACGTGGTAACTGGCCGGAATATGGTCCGATGCTTGCCAGTACAGGGTGAGCGGCAGGCGTCCGCCTGGATAAGCTCGCCCGGTCCCGAGGTCGTAGCCGATCAGGCGGACTATGTTGCCAAAGTTGGCCGCTAAAGGGATCGAGCCGCGGGCCGAGCGGGCGAAGGTCGTCGACATGGCCGTGCTATCAAAAGCCTGGGCAAAGGCAGCATCATCCAGATTGTCTAACCTCAGGCTCGTTGGGAGCTGTTGCAGAAGCTGCATCTGTTTTTGATTGGGTAAAATCACCGCTCCAATTTGCGCGTAGCTAGAGGCAATTACATCGGCTGGGACCTCGGTTGGATCAACCAGGTCGTCGGCCAGAAAATAGAATTCAGGTTGAGGGTCACAGGCCCGGGGCGCGCCGCGAGTGTACCAGGTGGTCACATCCGGTTCTTCGTTGCTGCCGTAATCACCGCGCAGTTGGCCGCTGGCCATAAGTTGCCCGACCGTTTTCCAGCCAGCCCGGTGCGGAAAACCAAAATAGCCAGTAGCGGGGGGCTGCTCGTAAGGGCTCCAGAAGAGACGTAAATTGCCGTTGGGATAATCCTGTGCATATTCAACATCATAGCGTACAAAGGCATTCCCCAAGAAGATCGTTGCCAGCACAGCCAAACCGATCAGCAATCCGTTTGAGGCCCAGCCCGGCAGGGGACAGCAGAGCGGTCGCGGCCGGCCCGACGCGTCAAAGAAATAAAACCAGGCCAGCGCCGCCAGCAGCGACGAGGCCGGCGCGGTGGTATAAATGTGGGTCAGCCCGAGGGCGACGACAAAGCCATAGCCCAGAAAGGGGATGGCCAGCCAGGTAATCACGGCCTGACCGGCAGGGCGGGAATCGGAGGCCGGAAAGGCCAGAAAAGCCCCTAGCAATAATAGCCCAAAAGGCAAAACCGCCAGGTTGACGATTTCTCCGGCCAGTAAATTAGGAAAAAAAATAACTCCCAGCACCCCGACAGCCGACAAAATGGCCAGGCCGCGATAAAACGATTGGGCCTGCCACATCAGCCAGAGCAGCAGGGCCAAAATCAACACCCCGGTCAGCAGGAGATAGTAGAACGAACTGTAGAAAGTGGTGAAGTGGAAGAAATCGGGCAGGTTGTTCCGCAACTCGGCGCCGATGCGTTGGCCGACATAGTCGCCGGTGCGGTTGGCCTGCGGGTCGAGCAGAAAGGGGAGGTAGAAGGGCAGGGTCACCGCGAGCAGGCTGACCAACAGCCAAAAGATCGGTTTGACTGGCGTTATCATGCGACCGCTGACCGCCGCCCCCCCCCCGCC
>CAYZHI010000276.1:3424-5137 GCA_964477335.1 uncultured Caldilineaceae bacterium
ATCATACGTTGGAGCTTCATACGTTTGGCGGGGAACTGGGGTGGGTGGTCGGTCGTCGGTGATCTGACCCGCGAGCAACAGCCAGCCCAGCGCCGGCAGCGCCAGGATAGCATCGTAGTGCGCCAGCAGCCCCAGTCCCAGGCTGAGACCGCTCAGAATGACAAAGCGCACCTGACCGGTGTCACGCCAGTACAAGAGCAACAGAAAAGCCAGGGCGCTCAGCCAGACCACCAGGGCCTGGTATTGGACGATCCGGCCAAAGGCAACCATGAAACCGTTGAAGGCGAAAAAGCCGGCCGCTAACCAACCTACCCGGCGGTTGACCATTTTTTCGCCGATGAGGTAAATGGTCACTATGGCCATCAATGCGGCCAGAGTAAAAGGCAACCGGGCAACGGCCTCGGTGACGACGCCGGTCAAGCGCCACACGGCCAGCGGCATCAGCACTTCGCCTGGCCCCTTGGAGCGCAGCCAAACGGCGTTTTCGTGTCCTTCCAGCGCTTCGGCGGCGGTCAACATAGCCAGGGCTTCATCTCCCTGAAATTCACTGTAATCAAGATTGACTGTTCGCAGCAGCAGGGCAATGACGAGGATAAGCAATAAAGGCAGCAGGCCGCGCCAGGCTGGTTGCGTCACCATAAAGGTGAGTCGAGTCCGGGTAAGCAAAGGCAGCAACGCCAGCACGTTGAGGCTCAGCAGTAGGGGCCAGGTTTGAATCGGGCCGGGTAAATAGTGCAGCAGCAGGGCGGTTAAGCTCACAAAGAGGAAACTCAGGGCGACGACAACATTTAAGCGGACGAGCCAGCCAGTATCAGGCAACAGTCGAGCCGTCCAGCCCAACCCCGGCAAGAAACCGATGAGCAAAAGTGCTCCGGTTACCCGGAATGGGCTGGTCTGGGGCAGCAACAACGCCAGATTGGCGGCCACCAAAGCGGCCAGGTACCACCATAACATCGGCCACCTAGAACTGATAAGGGGTTGTAGTAGAACTGTTGGCTACTTGTTGCCCCAAATCCAGAAACAGAGCTTTTTCCAGGGCCAGTGTGGCTATTACCGTATCGTGGGTATCGAGACCGGTCAGGTCGGCCAGAGTGATCTGCTCCGGCTCAGTCCGGCCCGGAATTTTGCCCGTAATCAAATCGCCCAATTCGCCCTGCACATTGGCCCGAGTAATCACGCCGGCGGCCAGGCCGTTGCGGATTTCGCCAGTAGCAGCACATTGCTCAAACTGGTCGGCGATGATCACCGCCGATTTTTCCAATACATCGAGATGCAACTCTTGCTTGCCTCGATTACTGTTGCCTACCGCCGTAATATGCACCCCCGGCTTGAGCCAATGGCCGTGGATGAGCGGTTGTTGGCTGTAGGTGGCGGTGATGATCAAATCGGCATTTTTGATGGCAGTCTCAACGGTTGGGGCAATGGTGATATCCAGATCGTGATCTTCAACCATCACCCGGGCATAACGGTCGGCGTTGGCGGGCGAGTCGGCCCAGACGGTGACCGTTTCAAATTGTCTGACCTGCATTAGGGCTTTAAGATGCATATAGGCCTGATTTTCTGAGCCCAGCACAGCCACCTGGTCCAGGTAGGGATTGGCCAGATAGTCGGCTGCCAGGGCGCCGGCCGCGCCGGCCCGTAAACTGGAAATATAGCCATTATCGACCAGGATGGCGACTGGCAAACCGGTGGCAGCATCAAAAACAGCGGTGA